>JAJQGQ010000317.1 GCA_021200395.1 Erysipelotrichaceae bacterium | reverse complement strand
TAATCATATCATATGGTTTTGTACATTATGTGGAAACGCATAATAATTTATTTTTTACTTGACCTAACCCTTGGGGTTAGGTCTATTATATTGGTGGGAAGGTGATATTATGTATATCAAAGAAGTGACGGATCTTTATCCAATTACTAGAAAAGCTTTACTTACTTATGAAGAAAAGGGACTTATACATCCTAAACGTAATTTATCTGGTTATCGAGATTATAGTGATGAAGATATTGCTATGATAAAGAAAATTATACTACTTAGAAAAATGAATTTTTCTTTAAATGAAATAGAGGAAGTATTACACGGAAATATAGAATGGCGTGAAGCTAAAATGCAACAATTTGATGATCAAATCCAAAGACTACAAATACAAAAAAGTTATATTCCTAATCTCTCTTTAGCAATGATAGATTTATATGATATTGATCAATTAACAGAGGAATTAGAAGATACTTTTGATAAAGATAAAGAAATAAATATGAAAACGCCATATTCAATGTTTGTCATATGTATGTTATTATGTCTTATATTAATGTGTGTTTCTTATTATTTTGCTTCTATATATTTAGTATTTATGACATTGTTTATGATGGTTTGTATTTATTTATATCGTTGTTTATATGATTCATCTGTTTATCTTGAAACTCATACACGCAGTTATATTCCTTATTGTTTATGTTTTGTAGGTGTTATAGGAATGGTTTTGAGTAGTTATTATTATAATTTGGAAGTCGACTTACAGTCAGATATATCAATTTATATCATTATTTTTGCTTTTTTCATTCAAATGGGATTATTTCAATTTGATAAGTGTAAACAATTTGCTATTAAGTATAATAATAAATTATTTTGGATATGTATTATATTAATGTTTATATTATATGGTTTTCATTTTTATGCTTTTGGCTCAACACTTATACTTTGGGCTAATCAATTTTATCAAATCAAGAAATCCGGAGTTGATTAATTGAATATGTTTTATCTTGTATTGTCTAATATTATAGAATAAAAAAAGCTATTATAATATCAGATTTACCTGTATCTATATTAAGATTAGATAAGGAATATTATAGTATTGTTCCTATAACAATTGAATGTTGTTAAATATCTGGATTGATTCAATCCAGATTTCTTTTTACATTGAATTGTATAGGATTAATTGATAAAATATTGTTATATAGTGAAAAAAGGTTGGTGAATAAAAGTGATTTTAGATAAAAAAGAAATGTCTGAAGAAGATATTAAGTTAAATTATATTACTCCGACTTTATTAAAGAGTTGGAAGAATAAAATAACAATGGAAACAAAAATTACAGATGGACGAATTAATTTACAAGGTAATGTGGTAGTACGAGATAAACCTAAAAAGGCAGATTATGTCCTCTATATTAATAGTAATAATCCTATCGCAATAGTAGAAGCTAAGGCTAATACAAAATCAATATCTTATGGACTTCAGCAAGCAAAAGAATATGCACAAAAATTAAACGTTCCTTTTGCTTATAGTTCTAATGGTGATGGTTTTGAAGAGTATGATTTTTTAACTGGACAAGAACGTACTCTAGCAATGGATGATTTTCCTACATATGATGAATTAATTAATCGTTTTTATTGTGAAAAAAATAATGGAACTGGTATAACTGAAAAAGAGAAAACACTTATCAATCAACCTTATTATACAAGCCAAAATACTTATGATCCTAGATATTATCAAAGAATCGCAGTTAATAATACATTAGAAGCTATTGCAAGAGGGCAAAATAGAATTTTACTTATAATGGCAACTGGAACTGGTAAAACATATACAGCTTTTCAAATAATATATAGGCTAATAGAAAGTAAAATGAAAAAGAAAGTGCTTTATTTAGCTGATAGAAATATATTGGTTGATCAGTCTATTTCACAAGATTTTGCTCCATATGAAAAAATAATACATAAGATTAATGTAGCAAAAGATGATAAATCTAAAATTACTTCTCATGTTATTTACTTTTCGCTTTATCAACAATTGGTTGGTGATGACGATAATGAACATTTTAGAGAATTGTTTCGACCAGATTTCTTTGATTTGATTATAGTTGATGAATGTCATAGAGGTTCGGCAAAAGAAGATAGTAGGTGGAAGAAAATATTAGATTATTTTTCTTCAGCAACTCAAATAGGGATGACTGCAACACCTAAAGAAACTAAGTATGTTTCTAATATTAATTATTTTGGTGAACCAGTATATAAATATAGTTTAAAAGAAGGAATAGAAGATGGATTTTTAGCTCCATTCAAAGTAGTTAATGTATCTATGGATATTGGTGAAGGTTGGAGGCCATACAAAGGTCAAAAAGATATCTATGGACAGACAATAGAAGATAAAATATATTCTAATAAAGATTATGATTATAATATTATAATAGAAGATCGTATAAATGAAGTTGCTAAAGAAATAACGAATTATCTCAAATCTACAGATAGGATGCAAAAAACAATAGTTTTTTGTGCTGATGAAGAACATGCTGAAAGGATGCGCAAAGCTTTAACTAATCTAAATGCTGATATGTGTAGAAAGAATCCAGATTATGTTGTGAGAATAACAGGAAGTGATGAATATGGTAAAAGTAAATTAAAATATTTTATTTCTGTTTCTTCTGAATACCCTGTAATTGCGACAACATCAAAATTGTTATCAACAGGTGCTGATTGTAAAATGGTAAAACTAATTGTCTTGGATCAAATGATAAATTCAATGACAGAATTCAAGCAAATTATTGGTAGGGGTACTAGGATTCGTGAAAAAGAAGGCAAAACTCATTTTACTGTTATGGACTTTAGAAACGTAACACAGTTATTTGCTGATCCTGATTGGGATGGGCCTATTGAAATGGCTCCAGGTTTTACACCAATGAAACCACGTGTTGATTTAATTGATCCACCAGTAGAACCTCCTATACCAATTGATAAATTTAAATCAATAGTTGATGAAAATGGTTGTAGAGTAGAAATAATTAATAAAACAGTTTCTGTATTTGATTCAGAAGGAAAAC
>JAJQGQ010000310.1 GCA_021200395.1 Erysipelotrichaceae bacterium | reverse complement strand
GTATGAATATGAAGAATTTTAACATATAAACCATTTTGTATATAAAATATGGAGAATTATAGTAATTCTCCATATTCACTGATATTTTGTAATATAACTGTATTATTTTTGAGTGATTCTTGAATATTGATAATTCTTTGATTAGAGGAACCTTTATATAAAAGCTCTAAACTTCGTTTTGACATATCAAAACGACCATCAACTAAAGTATCACATAATGATAATAATTGTTTTTGTTTTTCTCCTAGTTGTAATATTTCTTCATAGGTATAACCACTATATATCATAATATGTAATGGCTTGACTTGTTGAATAATATCTATAAGTGGTAATGGTTGTAGCATGGGTTCTCCTCCTGAGAGGGTAATACCATCTAGAAGTGGATTATCTAAGATTTCTTTGACGATTTTGTTTGTATCTTCTATATATCCACCATTTATATCATGACTATCTGGATTATGACAACCAAAACAATGATGACGACAACCTTGAGTAAATATACTATATCTTAAACCAGGTCCATCAACAATTGAATCATTAACAGTTCCATATAATCTAATTTTCATCGATTGTATGTTTCACTCTATCTCTTTCTTCAGCTCGTTTACCATCATTAAAACGATCTAAAGTTCCTACCAAATAACCAGTAATTCTTCTAATACGTTCAAAACCTTCATGTTCTGATTCTTTTCTGCCACATTTAGGACACACATCATCAATAATACCATTATAACCACATACAGGATCTCTATCAACAGGATGATTAATGGCACCATAACCTATATTAGCATCATGCATTGCTCTTACAATCTTTTCAAAAGCTGGTAAATTCTTTGTTGGATCACCATCCATTTCAATATAGCTAATATGGCCTCCATTGGTTAATTCATGATAAGGTCCTTCAATTTGAATCTTTTTATAAGCAGAGATTGGATAATAAACAGGAACATGGAAACTATTCGTATAGTATTCTCTATCTGTAACACCTTCAATTGTACCATAGAGTTCTCTATCAAGTTTGACAAATCTTCCTGCCAACCCTTCAGCAGGTGTCGCAATCAAGGAAAAGTTTAATTGATATTTTTGACTTGCTTCATCTACACGTTTACGCATATGAGCCACTATTTGTAAACCTAATACCTGAGCCTTTTCACTTTCACCATGATGATAGCCAATAAGCGATTTAAGAGTTTCTGCCAAACCTATAAAACCTATTGTTAAGGTACCATGTTTTAATACTTCTCTAACTTCATCAGTAGGTTTAAGTTTTTCAGAATCTATCCATACACCTTGTCCCATTAAAAATGGATAATTCATGACACGTCTACGACATTGTATTTCAAATCGTTCTAATAATTGATCAATACATAAATCTATCATAGCATCTAATTTATCAAAGAATTCATCAATATCACCTTTAGATTTAATAGCTAATCTTACTAAATTAATAGATGTAAAGCTTAAATTACCTCTACCTGGACATATTTCTCTATCAGGATCATAAATATTACCAATAACCCTTGTACGGCATCCCATATAAGCAATTTCTGTTTCTGGAGTACCTTTATAATATTGTTTATTAAAAGTCGCATCAACAAATGAAAAATTAGGAAATAATCTTTTAGCAGATACACGACATGCCAATTTAAACAAATCATAATTAGGTTCACCTTCATTATAATTAATACCTTCTTTTACTCTAAAGATTTGAATTGGGAAAATTGGTGTTTCACCGCCACCCAGTCCTGCTTCAGTAGCTAGCATCACATTACGCATCGCCATTCTACCTTCTGGTGATGTATCCATACCATAATTAATAGAACTAAAAGGTACTTGAGCCCCTGCTCGAGAATTCATTGTATTGAGGTTGTGAATAAGAGCTTCCATAGCTTGATATGTTTCTTTATCAGTTTGTTGGTAAGCATCTTTTGTTGTAAAATCTTGTATTTTAATAATGGTATCATTATCTAAACCTTTATCTAATAAAATTTCTCTTTCTCTAGCTAAATATCCATGATCTTCCATTGTCGGTACAACATCTAATGCTTTTAATTCATCTATAACACTATTATCTAAATCTGTTAATAATTCTATAGCATGAGTCAAAGCTTTAAAATACCATTTTTTATATGATTTTCTAACACCATCACCCATACCATAATCAAAATTGACAATAGCTTGACCACCATGTTGATCATTTTGATTTGATTGAATAGCAATACAAGTAAGAGCAGAATAAGTGGTAATACTATTAGGTTCTCTTAAAACACCATGTCCTGTAGAAAAACCACCTTTAAATAATTTTATAATATCTATTTGAGTACAAGTCGTTGTTAATGTTAAAAAGTCCATATCATGAATATGTATATCTCCTGCTTTATGGGCAGCACTATGGAGTGGATTTAAGACAAACATTTCATTAAATTGCTTAGCTGCTTCAGCTCCATATTTAAGCATGGTTCCCATTGGTGCATCGGCATTAACATTAGCATTTTCTCTTTTAAGATCACTATCTTTTGCATCTTGAAAGGTAATTTCTTCTAAAGTTTTCATTAATCTAGATTTTCTATCACGAGAACGTGTACGTTCTGCACGATATAAAATATAAGCCTTAGCAATTCTTACATAACCTTGTTCTATTAAAGTTTCTTCTACTGTATCCTGTACTAACTCAACTGTAGGTAATTGCGTATGTCTTTCTTCTAGTTTTTCTTCCACAATATGAGCTAATTCTAATGCTTTATCTAAATCATACTTAGCATTAGTTGCCTGAAAAGCTTTATAAATGGCTCCTGCTATTTTATTCACTTCAAATGGATCCATGCGTCCATCTCTTTTTCTAATATATTCTATCATGTCATACCTCCTTGTTTTATTAGTATCTCATAATTTCAAATTCGAAACAAACAATATGAATGATTGCATCAAAAAAAGACACTAATTATTGTGTCTTCTTCTACGTTTTTCTTTTCTAGATATATTTGACCCACTTTCAGATCCATGAAAATCAATAAAACTACCCAAATCATAAGCTTTATATCCTTTTTTAATAATATTTTTGTAT
>JAJQGQ010000166.1 GCA_021200395.1 Erysipelotrichaceae bacterium | reverse complement strand
AGAGGATTTGTTTCAAATAGGTTGTATTGGCTTAATGAAAGCTATCAATAATTTGATACGTCTTATGATGTGCAATTTTCAACTTACGCAGTCCCTATTATTATGGGTGAAATTAAGCGTTATTTTAGGGATGATGGTACCATTAAAGTATCTCGATCATTAAAAGAATTAAATATCAAAATTACAAAAGCTAAAGAAATTTTGCAAAATCAAACGCATCAAGAACCGACAATAGAAGAAGTTGCCCACTATTTAAAGGTCGATAAACAGGAAGTCATAGAGGCTATAGATGCTTCTTATTATCCTACATCACTTAATGAATCAATATATGAAAAAGATGGATCAACTATTCAAGTAGAAGATCGTCTTATTGATAAAAGTGATATCATGTGGTTTGAAAAACTAGCTTTAAAAATGGAAATGGAAAAACTAGATGATAAAGAAAAAACGATTATCTATTTACGATACCATGAAGAATACAATCAAGAAACAGTTGCCCAAATTCTTGGTATTTCCCAGGTTCAAGTATCACGCTTAGAAAAGAAAATTATCACAAAATTAAGAACTCGTTTAAATGATCATCCATAATGTGCTATAATATGCATGGTGATTTAAATGGATAAAGAAGAAATTAAAAAGTCCTTATTAGAATATATAAAAGTCATTGTCATAACGGTTATTATTACATTTATTTTTCTCCATTTTGTGCAAATATCACGTGTTGTTGGTTCTTCTATGGAACCAACATACTCTAATGGTAATATTGTGTTAGTGGATAAAGTTTTTTATAAAAGTAGTGAAGCTAATTATGATGATATTGTGATTGTTCAATATGAGGATGAACAAATTATTAAAAGAGTCATTGCTTTACCTGGTGATCATATAGAAATGATTGATAATCAACTCTATCGTAATGGTGAATTATTACAAGAAGATTATATATTAGAAGATATGGCAGGTAATGAAGATTTTAGTTACGATATCCCTGAAGGAAAGATATTTGTGATGGGAGATAATCGTAATAATAGTTTAGATTCTAGAGCGATTGGCTATGTTGATTTTGATGATGATGTTATAGGAAAAGTGTTCTTAAAAGTTTTTTAAGAACATTTTTTATAATGAAAATGCTATCATTTGATAATTTATATAATTTTGGTAGTCAAGGGAATATTTTTTTGATATGATGATGCAAAATTATAGAAAGGAATAAAATTATGTCATATAAATTTAATATTAATAGAGGTAACGCTATTCTTAACTTTTCCGAAGAGTTTTGTCAAAGTCGTTGTCAATTAATTGAAAGTGAATCATTTGCGAAAGTTTTAGAGAAATATATAAAGGATATTAAAAGAAAAGATACGACTATTTATAGTTATTTGCATCATATTCAAGAAGATGATGTTGATTTGATGAAAGATCTGCAATTAGTATTTAAACAGTTATTAGTGATGAATGCTAATGAGTTGGTTAGTATCAGACCAGATATGGCAGCATATTTTGATGATAGGGATTTATTTATAGATTTGATTGAAGATATTTATTTATTTTGGCGAAGACTTCAAAGATATGCTGTTGTCTTTAATGAAACCAAAAGAGATGGTTATCAAAATGTGCAGTTTACTGATGCTCAAAGTGATTTTGAAGAATTGGTATTAAAAGTATATCGTTCTCTATTACATGCCTTAGGTAAAAAGGATAAAGTATTACGTCAAATTACGGCAGGTGTCAACGCTGGTTTAACAGTGACACATATGCGTCCGTTTTTGCCATATGAATATCGTAACTTAGATGAAATTCCATTCATTGAATCTGTGGTTATTCATCCACCGTTTATTACACATTCAAGACGTAATAAACGTGATGGTGTTTTTCCTGAAAGTAAGACAAATCCATTAGAAGATTTAAAGTTTGATTCTGATTCATGGTTTTGTTATCCAGCTAAAGTAGGGGATTTGTTGTGCTTTGTTTATTTCAATGTGAAATTTATGGCTCAAGGGGTAACGTTATGTAATTTATTTGATTTAGCTGATGAAGAAGAGTATCGTAGCAAGAAGCCAGATTTGATTTATGTTTATGGGTATGAAGATGGAGAAAATAATCAATCATTTTATCAGGATGAAAAAAATGATATGTTAGTGGCACTTTTATCAGCAAGTGATGATTTTGATTATTTTGGTTATATGAAGAAAATGTGTTTGACACTTCATAATGTGCAAAAGATTAACCATGGACAACTTCCTATTCATGGCGCAATGGTGCAAATGACTCTTCACAATGGTGAAACGAAGAATATTGTTGTTATGGGTGATAGTGGTGCTGGTAAGAGTGAAACGATTGAACAGATAAAAGTTTATGGAGCTGCTTATATTACCGATTTAAAGACAATTTATGATGATATGGGTGTTTTATCATTGGATGAAAATGGTATTGTAAAAACATCTGGTACGGAAATTGGGGCTTTTGTGAGATTGGATGATTTGGATGCAGGATATAGTTTTAAGGAATTAGATAGATCAGTTTTTGTGAATCCTGATAAAGTTAATGCTAGAATTGTTATACCTATTACTGATTATAAAGATGTGGTGGCTAAACACGATGTGGATATGTTCTTGTATGCGAATAACTATGAAGAAGGTGGCGATTCTTTAAGTTTCTTTGCCAACAAGGAAGATGCCTTAAAAGTCTTTAAAGCTGGCCAACGTAAAGCCAAAGGAACAACAACTGAATATGGTTTAGTAGGTAGTTATTTTGCAAATCCTTTTGGACCAGTCCAAAGACGTGAACAAACAGAACCTATTTTAGAAGATTATTTTGAGCGTATGTTTGAACAAGGCATTAAAGTCGGTCAATTACGTACTAGATTAGGTATTAAAGGAAATGAGCATGATGGGCCAAAGGAAGCTGCTATTGAAGTTTTAAAATATATTACAGGTGAAGAAGAATTAAAACAATTGCCAGCGGAATAGATAGGGAAACCTATCTATTTTTGCTTATATAGTGCTATTATTTGATGATTTTATTATATTATTTTGATTATATAAAAATATAATGTTATTTAAAGGAAGTGATAAATTGACATATCAAATAT
>JAJQGQ010000102.1 GCA_021200395.1 Erysipelotrichaceae bacterium | reverse complement strand
CTTTTAAATATTCTAAGAATAATGACTACTATATCAATAATATTTTTACTCCATGGTTTTTGCTTACCAGTAAAATGGTAAACATAAATATCATCAATTGATTTAATAACGTTTTTTTCTTTTAAACATCCAGCATAACCTAACATAACATTATATGTTTGTAAGCGTAAACAGATTAACCTAAAGACATGAATTATTCCATCCTATATAATATGGTTGTAAAATTTATATGAGGAGGAATAATCAAATATGAAAAGAAGGACTAAAGAAGAATGGTTTGATATAATCAATAATCAGAAAAATAGTGGATTAAGCATTAAAAATTATTGCATTAAAAACAATATTTCTACCTGTAACTTCTATAAGTATAAGAAATTATTGATCAATAATAATAGTAACACTGATTCATGCGATAATCAGTTTCTACCAGTACAGGTATGTGATTATAATGATAAAGTAATATTTACATTAGATGGTCATACCATTGAATGCAATACAAAAGACCTTAAATTAATATTGGGTGGTTTAATATGATTATCAATACTAATGAAATCAACCAGATCTATGTAGCTGCCCATTACGTTGATATGCGAAAACAGATAGATGGGCTAATTGTGATTGTCAATGCACAATTCAATATGAATATCCTTGATCACAGTCTTTTCATCTTTACTAATAAAGCTAGAAATCGATTAAAGATTCTTTACTATGAATCCAATGGGTTTTGGCTTCTCACTAAAAGGCTTGAACATGGCAGATTCAAGATATTTGAAGATGATGGAAAGCATGTCAATTCCATCAATCAGAATCAGCTTAACTGGCTTCTTGAAGGACTTGAATACAATTCAAAAAAATACGATGAAATCAAAGAAAAAACTATATTTGTCTGATAAAAAGTGGTATAATAGAAGAGTAGAAAAAAGTTGATTCAAAGGAGTGAAAATGCAGTGGCTGATCTTGAAAAAGCAAAACATTTATCGAAAAATGCCTTATATACACTTGTTTGTGATCAACAGGAAATAATTACGAAACAAGACATTCAAATAAATGAACTTGGTAATGAGATTACTGCACTTAAAACTCAAATGAACGCTGTATATGAACAGCTTAACTGGTTTAAGGAACTTCAAAATCTTTATAACAGACAACAATATGGAAGCAAATCAGAGGTAACTGTTATACCTGATCAGCTTACGTTATCTGACTTAGATTCTACTATAGAAGCTATACAGCCAAAAAAGGATAAAGAAGTTGAAACTGAAACTGTGACTTATCAGCGAAAAGTTAAAAAGAACACGGGCAAGGATATAAGAGATCTGCCAACTACAACAGTTGTGCATGATCTTGAAGACAAGACTTGTCCTGTTTGTGGTGGTGAATTAAGAAAAGTAAGTGAGAATATAACACATAGAGAGCTAATTCATCATAAAGAACGATTCGAAGTGGTAGTTCATGTTCAGCCGGTGTATACATGTGATAAATGTTATGCAACATGGAAAAAAGAAGCAAGGGCTTATGAGCCGGCACCATTCTTTAAGGCAGAAGTACCTGAAGCTATAATACCAAAGAGTTTTGCCTCACCATCAATATTAAGTGAGATAATCAACAATAAATTCAATAAGGCATTGCCTTTATATCGACAGGAGATGGCATATGAACAGCTTGGTATAAAGTTATCACGACAAACGATGGCCAAATGGCTTATTAAGCTGTATGATATGTATTTTATGAAAATACAGGAGCATATGCATAGGAAACTGCTTGGATGTGAATATATAGAAGTTGACGAGACGACCATTCAGGTGCTGCATGTACCTGATAAGTCACCAACAAGCAAAACCTACATGTGGGTATATGTGACAGGACGAAGTGAAGATGAACAGTTTGTCATATATAAGTATGAACCAGGACGCAATTATGAATATGCCATAGATTATCTTGAGGGATTCAAGGGAATCTTAGAAACTGATGGATATGGTGCATATGATAATGTTGAAGGAGTATCCATATATGCAGGTTGTTGGGCACATACAAGACGTAAATTTCATGAAGCATATGAAGCATTGGGCAGTGGTGCTGATAAAACATCGACTGCAAGCTTCAAACTTGAAGGAATCATAAACAAGCTTTTCAAAATTGAGGATGAAATGAATAAAGCAGGTTATGATTATGATAAAATACTTGAAATAAGAAAGGAGAAATCAAGCAAAATAGTTGATGAATTCTTTGAAGAGGTTCAAAAAGTAAATGATCAGGCAGTAAAAGGCACACATTTATATAAGGCCTTGCAGTACAGTATGAACCAGGAAACAAAGCTAAGAAAATTTCTTGAAGATGGAAGAATAGAATTATCAACTAACAGAGTAGAAAACAAGGTAAGACCCTTTACAATAGGAAGAAAGAATTATCTGTTCTTCAATACAGTTAATGGTGCTGAAGCAGGTGGAGCAATTTATAGCATAGTGGAGTCAGCCAAGATGAACAAGCTTCTTACATATGATTATATGGAATATCTGCTTGAACAGTTAACTGTAATAAATATAGATGATGAAGCTCAGTTAGAGGCGATTATGCCATGGTCAAAGTTTCTACCTAAGGAATTGTATATTTAGTCAAAGCAAAGCAAAAGAAGGTGTTTTCATAATGCCTTCTTTTATAGTGCTCGTTGATTAAAGATGCTTCATGCGTTGACGCTTACATATGTTTCATCCAAATGCAGATAATCTAACATTGTCCAATTTCGATAATACGCTTTTATAACATCCTGATCACCAAATCCAAGTCCATTAGCATTTCTAAAATTATATACATTTTCAACAATATCTAACATACCTCTATAATCCTTACTATTTGGCTCAATAACCATTAAACCTGAATTTAGACTCACCCAATTTTTATGTAATGATTTACCAGCTATGACAGCTGACATATGAGGTTTTGTAAATAATATATCAATATTATTCAAAACAATCATGTCTGCATCTAAAAATACAATTTTCTCAAACTGAATTAAGTTAAATACTTCAATTTTAAATATTGTTTCTCTCCAATTAGAATTTTTATTATTTGCAGCAAATATGTTCTGATATATGTTATTAG
>JAJQGQ010000132.1 GCA_021200395.1 Erysipelotrichaceae bacterium | reverse complement strand
ATAATGATATAAATAGGAGGAAAAATATATGGGCTATAAGGTAAATTGTGAAAAAATCAACGATATCCTTAAAGAATTATCAGCAGAATATGATATTTATGCACCAAAAAGATTCCCAAAAGCTGGTCGTTATTCTGATACTGATATTATTCGTTATGATATCATTGAAAAAGCAGAAGATATTGTCTTTGATGAAAAATCTGATTTTCCAGCTAAAGAAGTGTTGAGTCCAATTACTCAAACATTATTCTATTTCACTGAAGATGAATATCGTGAAAGCAAATGCACTTCAAAGAAGATTCTTATTTTTATGAGACCTTGTGATATTAATGCTATGGAACATCAAAATAAGATTTATTTAGAAAATGGAGGCTATGCTGATTTATATTATCAAAGACTTCAAGAAAAAATTAAAATTGTCATGATGGAATGCTCTACTGGTTGGGATACATGTTTCTGTGTAAGCATGGGTTCTAATAAGACAGATGATTATTCTTTAGCAGTAAGAAATCAGGGCGATAACTGGCTAGTTGAAGTTAAAGATGATACTTTTAAGGGTTATTTTGAAGGTGAAGAAACACCATTTGAGGTTGAATTTGTTGAAGAAAATGAATTAACATTAGAAGTCCCTGAGATTAAAAATAAAGATGTTCTTAATAAATTAAAAGTTCATCCAATGTGGGAAGAATTCAATAGTCGTTGTATTTCATGTGGGGCATGTACAATTGCTTGTTCAACATGTACTTGTTTTACAACTACTGATATTATCTATGATGATAATGGTCAAGTAGGAGAAAGAAGAAGAAGATCAGCTTCTTGTCAAATTGATGATTTTACAAATGTTGCAGGTGGTGGAAGTTATCGTAATACAGCTGGAGATCGTATGAGATATAAAGTTCTTCATAAGTTCCATGACTATAAAGCTCGTTTTAAAGATTATCATATGTGTGTTGGTTGTGGTAGATGTATCGATCGTTGTCCTGAATTTATTTCTATTGTATCAACTGTAGATAAGATGGCTAAAGCTATTGAAGAAATTGAAAAGGAGGGTGCATAATATGAATAATCCTATGAGACCTAATCCTTGTGAAATATTGGATATTAAAAAAGAAACAGCTCATGAATGGACTTTTAAAGTAAAAACTGATGCTGTTCCAAATCATGGTCAATTTATGCAATTATCTATTCCAAAAGTTGGAGAAGCACCTATTTCTATTTCAGCTTATGGAGATGGATGGATGGACTTTACAATCCGTGCAGTTGGTAAAGTTACTGATGAAATCTTTAATAAAAAAGTTGGCGATACTTTATTTTTAAGAGGTCCTTATGGTAATGGATGGCCTTTTGAAAAAGAATTTAAAGGTAAAAATTTAGTATTTGCAGTTGGTGGAACAGGGTTAGCTCCAGTTAGAAGTATGCTTAATAAATGCTATAATGAAGATTGTGCTAAGAGTGTAACATTAATTGCTGGTTTTAAAAATGAAGAAGGTATCGTATTTAAGGATCAACTTGAACAATGGAAAGAAAAGTTTAATACTTTCTATACATTAGATAGAGATAAAATTGATAACTGGAATGTTGGTTTTGTTACTGAATATGTTCCTAAAGTTGATTTTGATTCTTTTGATGGTGACTATGAAATGATTATTGTTGGACCTCCAGCTATGATGAAATTTACAGCTCAAGCTGCAATGAAATGTGGAGTTCCAGTAGAAAAAATCTGGGTTTCTTTTGAAAGAAAAATGTCTTGTGCAATTGGTAAATGTGGACACTGCCGTATTGATGAAGTTTATGTATGCTTAGATGGTCCTGTCTTCAATTATACTGTTGCGAAAGATCTTATTGATTAAGGAGGGCGACAGAATGAATAAGGATATAGATGTTAAAAAAGTAAGAATAAACAATTATAGACAATCTAAAGTACCTGGTGAATTCATGCTTCAATTACGTTTGCCTGGAAATTTAATCGAAGCTAAATATCTAGATGTTATTAAACATATTGCTGAAACTTGGGGTGATGGATTATTCCATATCGGTACTCGTCAAACATTAAATGCGACTGGTATTAAATATGAAGATATACCTGCTGTTAACGAATATATTGAAACATATATTACAGAAGTAGAAGCTCAAAGTAATGTTAATATGAATCATATTGGTTTAGATGATGTGGAATGGGATCCTAAATCTGGTTATCCAACTATTGGTGCTAGAAATATTATGGCATGTATTGGTAATAGACATTGTATTAAAGGTAACTGTGATACAACAGCAATTGCAAGAAAAATTGAACCATTGATTTTCCCTTCACATTATCATATAAAAATTGGATGTGCTGGATGTCCTAATGATTGCGTTAAAGCTAATTTCAATGATTTTGGTGTAATGGGTGTTTCTAAGATGACTTATCATCCAGAACGTTGTATTGGTTGTGGTGCTTGTGCAAGAGCTTGTGAACATCATGCTACACGTGTGTTATCTTTGAATGAAAAAGGAAAGATTGATAAAGATACTTGCTGCTGCGTTGGTTGTGGTGAATGTGTTATTGCATGTCCTACAGGTGCATGGACTAGAAGTACTGAAAAATTCTATCGTGTTACTCTAGGTGGACGTACAGGTAAAAAGGATCCACGTTCTGGTAAATTGTTCTTGAATTGGATTAAAGAAGAACCTTTATTACAAATGTTTGGAAACTGGACTAAATTCTCTGCTTGGGTTATGGATAACAAACCTCAATATTTACATGGTGGCCATTTAATTGATATGGCAGGTTACCATAAATTCAAAGAAATTATCTTGGATGGTGTTGAATTGAATCCAGAATGCTTAGTTGCTGAAAATATCTATTGGGCTGAAAATGAACAAAGAGGAAATTTACACTTATTACCAATAGAAAAACATGCAAAAGCTGGACCACAAGAATAAAAATTTCACTGCGTGTTTTTAACAAACACGCAGTTTCTTTTTAAGAAAGGTGATAAAATGTTTTATAGAGGAAGACGATTAAGAAAAAATTCAACCATTCGATCTATGATGCAAGAAACAACATTACAAAAAAGCGATTTAATATTACCAATATTTGTTTGTGAAGGAAACAATATATATC
>JAJQGQ010000142.1 GCA_021200395.1 Erysipelotrichaceae bacterium | reverse complement strand
TATCAATAATAGTAATAATAAGAAAACTATACAAACATACCATATATGGACTATCACTGAGCGTATCTATCCAATGATAAAAACCAGAGAAAATAAAGAATATATTAAAACATGTATTAATCACTAATACAATCAGGTTCATTCTTTGATTCTCAGCTTTATAATCCAAATAGTTCTGATAACGTTTTTTATCATATATATCACTTACTTCTTTAGGTAAATCTTTCTTGGTATATTGATTAGAAATATAAACCTTTATAATAGTATATAAACAAGACACAGCAATAACCGCTAACAACAACAATTTCATATTATTCACTTCCAATGTATACATATTACTCAAGGCAAATGTGTTTGTCAAGAAAAAAGATAATTAGTCTATGAAATAGACATAATTATCTTTTCTTTCTTTAGCCTCTGGTATATTATCACTATAACCTAAAATACAATGACCTATACCTTCATATTCGCCTTCAATACCTAAATCCTTTAAAATAGCCTTACCCTCATCGCTTTCAAAAACCTCTTTTGCACGATGAATCCAGCAACTAGAAACACCTTCATTATAAGCTGCAAGCATCAATTGTCCCATAACCAAACTACCATCATAAATATGAGTTGGTAAGGCTTTATCAGCTAAAACAACCAAAACAGCTGGTGCACCATAAAAGGGATCAATATCCTTATTCATTACTTTAGCATTAAGTCTTGATAGCTTATCACGCATATCTTTATTTGTTACAGCAATAATAATTGGTGATTGACGACCCATACCTGTAGGAGCATATTTCCCAGCTTCTACTATTTTTTCAATTGTTTCTTTTGATACAGGTTTATCATTATAACTTCTAACACTTCTTCTATTCAATAAAGCATCATATAATTCACTCATTTTTTGTTCCTCCTATCAACTATTTTAGCACAATTTTTTTGTTTCGTAAACTTTACTAAACATTAAAAATATGATAATATACGCTTCAAGGAGGAACAGGCATGGCAACGATTAAAGATGTGGCAGCAAAAGCTCACGTATCGACAGCAACAGTATCACGTATCCTCAATTATGATAAAACATTATCAGTTCCTGAGGAGACTAGAAATACTGTTTTTCAAGCTGCTAAAGAACTTAATTATATAAAAAAGAGAAAACTTTTAAAGAATCAATTTACTTTAGGAATGGTACAATGGTATTCATTGCAACAGGAGTTGGATGATCCATATTATCTACAAATTAGACAAGGAATTGAAAATTTTTGCATCCAAAATAATATTCATCTTATTAGGACATTTAAAAATGATGACTTAGGAGAATTAAAGAATGTTGATGGGCTGATTTGTATTGGTAAATTTAGTAAACCAGAACAAGATGATTTTAAGAAATTGTCTTCACATATTATTTTTCTTGATATGTTAAGTGATGATTATTTAGATAGTACGATTACTTTAGATTTTTATCATGCGGTCAATGATGTAATGGATTATCTCGTTTCATTAAATCACCATAAGATTGGTTTTTTAGGAGGAAAAGAGTATCTTAATGATCAAAGTGTTTATCATGACTTAAGAAAAGAAATATTTGAAAGCTATTGTCGTAAACATGATATCGAATACTTACCTTATGTTAAAGAAGATTTATTTACTGTAGAATCTGGCTATGCCATGATGAGTGAACTCATTCAAGCAAATAATCTACCTACAGCCATTTTCTGTGCCAGCGATCCTATCGCCTTTGGAGCAATGCGTGCTTTAAATGAACATAATATACGTATTCCTGAAGATATTTCTATTGTTGGTTTTGATGATATCAAACAGGCCAGTTTTACAACACCTCCACTCACAACTGTTTATGCCCCAACTACACAAATGGGTGAATATGGAGCAAACATAGTTTATCATCTTTTAAGTCAATATGATTCTTCATCAGCATTACATATTACGATTCCTTGTACTTTAATAGAAAGAGAATCAACCAAGAAAATATGAAAAAGAATCTCATAATAGCTAGTATGATCTTATTGATACAATTACTAGCTTTTTTCATAACACCATTTGCAACTTTCTATGCCACCTATATATCTCCTATCTATGTCAATACGATTGGCCGATTGATGAGTATTTTTCCTTTTTCTGTCTTTGAGTTTGTAGTTATTGGACTTATTATTGGTCTTATTTATCTTATCATCAAAGCAAAATCAATAACATATATCATACGATATTTATTAATTATTGTTCTCATCTTTACTTGTACTTGTGGAATTAATTATAAGAGAGCTTCTATTGTTGAGACTTTGGATATTGAATTGGTTGCTTATACCAATGATGATTTACAACTTCTTTGTGATTATATAGTCGAACAATTAAATCAAATTGAAATAGAAGAAATATCTGAGTTACAAATCACCTCTGAAGCAAAAATAACCATGAACGATATTATTCCTGGTTACTATCCAACTGCTAAAAGCTTATTATTTTCTCATTTGATGACATTATCCAATCTAACAGGTATTTATTCTCCATTCACTATTGAAGCTAATTATAATCAAGAAATGCCACTTTTTCAAAAACCATTCACTATATGTCATGAATTATCCCATCTTCAAGGTTATATGGTTGAAAGTGATGCTAATTTTATAGCCTATCTAGCTTGTATTAATAGTGATAATAGTTATTTTAATTATAGTGGTTATCTCATTGCTTTTATTTATATCAGCAATGCTCTATATCGATATGGTATGGATGTTTCTAGTTATTACAATCAATTATCAGATGATATATATCAAGATCTTGTAGAAAATAAGCAATTCTGGAATCAAAATGATACTTTAGCAAGTATCACTGATACTATCAATGATACTTATCTTAAAGCCAATTCTGTTAGTGAAGGAACAGGTAGTTATAATATAATAGTTGATTATATCTATAGCTATTGTTACAAGTATCAGCTATTATAAATCTGATAACAAGGCTTCTAATTTAGGTGGTAAGGCATCAATTAATAAATCAGCTAACATTTCTGGTGATTCCTGCATGCCACTTATTGCCCAATTAACAGTCATAGTAATGGAACCATGACAATACATTTCCAATAAAAATGTAATATCATAAGGTATTTCCCCTATCTTCTTTTCAAT
>JAJQGQ010000273.1 GCA_021200395.1 Erysipelotrichaceae bacterium | reverse complement strand
AAATATTAAGTATGTCAATTTTGAAAATGTTTGTACTGATTATGTTATTCATGTGACAGGTAAGTTTGATAGTATTGATTTTGGTTATCAGATATTACGTGTTTTAGATATTTTAAGAATTCGTTATTATCAGAAATATTATCAATAATATGTTAGAAATTAAGGGAAGATTATTCTTCCTTTTTTAGATGCAAATTCTGTTTCATAGTTAAGTTTGCATAATATATTAAATGTATTTTATTTAGTTGAATATTGGATTAAAATGATATGTTTTATATAAAACGATAGTTTCTAATGATTGTTATTTACATATTGCAATTGAATTATATAAGAAAGTTTGCTATAATGGAATTGATGAGAAAAAATTAAAAAAATTTCATCTAAAAAAAAGAAAAATGAAAATTTTACGCGTATATATATAAATAAGAGGGTATATTTATGACCCAACAAAGGAGGCTTATATGTATACGAAAAAATTGGTTGATGATGTTATTGAAATGTTGTTGCTTTCATCGCAACATAAAAATAAAATGATGGTGCTATCAAAGGCTGAACAGCACGCATATGCCATGTCTTTGCTGGATAAAGTAACTGTTAGTCCACCAATGTACAGTGATACTACCATGAAACTTCTCATTAACATTGATAGTGGTGATCCAAGAACTGTGAGTAATCTTATAGGAATAGTCGAAGCATATCTAGGTATCACACCACAAACGATTGTTAAAATGGATAAAGAATTGGTTAGATCAAATGAAGATGCCAAGACATGCTTTCTTGATAATTTATATTGTATTGATGATAGTACATATTTGGATATTGAAGCACAAAGTAAATTAGCTTCATCAAAACAATTGATGAATAAGAATTTGCTTTATCAAGCAAGCGTAATAACGAATTTAAGTAGAAAAGGAAATAATGCTACTAAATACAATAATGTTATTAATTTATGTATTTATGAAGGAATTTATAAGGGTGACTGGGAAGAAGGTGTTGTTGATGATATGAATGATCATATCAAATGTTATCAACCAATAGATATTCAATATGGCTTAGATGGTCATGTTAATCAGAAACTGGTTATTGTTGAATTAGGAAAAATAAATAAGATAGTACAAAATAAAGGAATTGATCATTTAAATAGTGCTGAATCAATAAGTTATGTTATAAAAAATGTTCATTTAATAGATATTGATGAAGAAACAAGAAAAAACATAGAAATATTAAAAAGAAAGGACAAGGTAATAAGAAATATGGTAGATATGAGAAATGAATATTTGGGTGATCCATTATATCAGATAGCATTAATGAAGGATTATTTAGAACGTTCAACAGAAAGAATGGAAGGTAAAATAGAAGAACAGGAGGAGCAAAGACAAAAATATTATCAACGAGTATTAAAACGTTTTAAAATGAACTATGGTGAAGATCCTACTTTTTTAAAAGATTTATCATTAGAAGCATATGAGTATATTGATGATTTGATATTTGACAAAGCTTCTATAGATGAAATAAAAGATTATGTTGAGTCATTAAAATAATGGTTTGTAGTTTTTTATTTTGAAAATCACATTATTCTATTTTATTCATGTTTAAAATTTTGTATAATATAAGTAGCTAGTAATGCGATTAAAGGAGGAAGAAATAATGGCATTAAGTAAAGATTTTTTATGGGGTGGAGCAGAAGCTGCCCATCAGTTTGAAGGTGGAGTTCTTAATACTTCTAAAGGATACAGTGTTGCCGATGTTATGACTGCTGGTGCAAATGGTGTTCCTAGAAAGATTACTGACGGTGTTGTTGAAGGTGAATATTATCCTAATCATGTTGCGATTGATTTTTATGGACATTATAAAGAAGATATTGCTATGTTTGCTGAAATGGGATTCAAATGTTTTAGAACTTCTATTGCTTGGACAAGAATTTTCCCTAATGGTGATGAGGAAGAACCAAATGAAGAAGGATTACAATTCTATGATGATATGTTCGATGAATTATTAAAATATGGTATTGAACCTGTTATTACTTTATCACATTTTGAAATGCCTTATCATTTAGCTAAAGAATATGGTGGATTTATGAGTCGTAAGACGATTGATTTCTTTGTAAAATTTGCTGAAGTATGTTTCAAACGTTATAAGAATAAAGTAAAATATTGGATGACATTCAATGAAATCAATAACCAAATGAACTATAAGAATGATATCTTTGGTTGGACAAACAGTGGTGCTCATTTTGGTAATTATGATAATCCTGAAGAAGCTATGTATATTTGTGGTCATCATACATTAGTAGCTAGTGCAAAAGCTGTTAAGATTGGTCATGAAATTAACCCTGATTTCTTAATTGGTAATATGATTGCGATGGTACCTATTTATCCATATTCTTGTAGACCTGCTGATATGGTTTTACATCAACAAATGATGCATGATCGTTGGTTCTTCTGCGATGTACAATGTAGAGGACATTATCCAGCATATACATTAAAGATGTTTGAAAGAAAAGGTTTCAATATTGATATTACTGAAGAAGATAAAGCTGCTTTAGCTGAAGGTTGTGTTGATTATATTGGATTCTCATATTATATGTCTAATACAGTTGATTCTACAGCATATAGAGATGTTTCTAAAGTTGTTGATGGCTCTAGTGAACATTCAGTTGATAACCCATATATTAAAGTATCTGACTGGGGTTGGGCTATTGATCCAGAAGGATTAAGATATGCTTTAAATGCTTTCTATGAAAGATATGAGAAACCATTATTTATTGTAGAAAATGGTTTTGGTGCTATTGATGTTAAAGAAGAAGATGGAAGTTGCCATGATCCATATCGTATTGAATATTTAAGAGCTCATATTGAACAAATGAAGTTAGCTGTTGAAGAAGATGGTGTTGATTTAATGGGTTATACTCCTTGGGGATGTATTGACTGTGTATCTTTCACAACAGGTGAAATGAAGAAACGTTATGGATTTATCTATGTTGATAGAGATAATGAAGGTAATGGTACTTTAGAAAGAAGCAAGAAAGATTCATTTGATTGGTATAAGAAAGTTATCGCAACAAATGGTGAAGATTTAAGTGATTAATAAAAGATAGGCAAATTTGCCTATCTTTTTAGGTGATATATTATTT
>JAJQGQ010000077.1 GCA_021200395.1 Erysipelotrichaceae bacterium | reverse complement strand
AAATTCTCATGAAGAAAATGGTTTGAATGATAAACAAGTTTCTAAAAATCAAGAAAAATATGGACTTAATGAATTAAAGGCTGCCAAAAAAGATAGCTTACTCGTAAAATTTTTGAATCAATTTAAGGATTTTATGATCATTGTTTTAATTATTGCGGCTATTGTTTCTGGTATTGTTGGTTCACTACAAGGCGAGGGAATTACTGATACGATTATTATTATGGTTGTAGTGATTGTCAATGCAATTATTGGGGTAGTTCAAGAAGATAGAGCTGAAAAATCTTTAGAGGCCTTGCAACAATTAAGTGCTCATGTTACTAAGGTTGTGCGTAATGGACAATTGAATGTGATTCCAGCTAAGGAATTGGTTCCTGGAGATATTGTTATATTGGAAACTGGTGATTATGTTGGTGCTGATATGCGCTTGATTGAAGCGGTTAATTTAAAAGCTCAGGAGTCTTCATTGACAGGTGAATCTGTACCTGTGGATAAATCAGTAGATGTGATTGATGATGAGAAGGTTGGTATTGGTGATCGTGTGAATATGGTTTTTTCTTCATCATTGATTACATATGGTAGAGGTAAAGGTATTGTTGTTGAAACAGGTATGAACAGCGAAGTTGGCAAGATTGCTGATATTTTAAATGAAACAGAAAGTAATGATACACCTTTACAAAAGAAATTGAATGATTTAGGTAAAACTTTAGGTATTGCTTGTCTTATTATTTGTATGGTTATTTTTGCCATTGGTTTGTTGTATGGCAAGGATATTATTGATATGTTTATGACAGCAGTGAGTCTTGCAGTAGCGGCTATTCCAGAAGGCTTGGCTGCTGTATCAACGATTGTTTTAGCTATTGGTGTCCAACGTATGGTCAAGAAGAATGCCATTATTAAAAAGCTTCCAGCTGTTGAAGCTTTAGGTAGTGCTTCTGTTATTTGTTCTGATAAGACAGGAACTTTAACTCAAAATAAGATGACTGTTAAGAAAGTTTATTATAATGATCATATTAGTGCTTTAGAGGATATAAATGAAATCAGCGATGAATGTGATATATTAATAAAAGCTTCTATGTTATGTAATGATACAAAAGTAGCGGCTGATCAAACTTTAACAGGTGATCCTACAGAAACGGCTCTTATTGATATGGGCATGAAATTGAATTATGGTAATGATATATCTGCAGAATATCCACGTGTGGCTGAGATTCCTTTTGATTCAGATCGTAAATTAATGACAACGGTTAATAAAGTGAATGATCAATATATTGTTTATACAAAAGGTGGTATAGATGAATTATATGTTCATTGTTCAAGTTATATAGATCATGGTGTTATTCATGATGATATGGATGCTTTTAAACAACAATTAGATCATCATAATGAAATCATGGCTAAAGATGCCTTGCGTGTATTAGCTATGGCTTATAAAGTTTTAGATCATCTTCCTAGTAATGATGAATTAGACACATTAGAAGAAAATCTTATCTTTGTAGGTATGGTAGGTATGATAGATCCACCAAGAGAAGAAGTTAAAGTCGCAATTAATAGTTGTAAGAGTGCAGGTATTAAAACTGTCATGATTACAGGTGATCATAAGATGACTGCTATTGCGATTGCTAAGGAATTAGGTATTTTAGAAGATGATTCTGAAGCTATTACGGGAGCCGAACTTGAAGAAATGTCTCAGGAAGATTTAGAGAAGAATGTTCGTCATTATTCTGTCTATGCTCGTGTTTCTCCAGAACATAAAGTAAGAATTGTTAAGGCTTGGCAATCTCAAGGTGAGATTGTGGCTATGACTGGTGATGGGGTTAACGATGCACCTGCTTTAAAGACAGCAGATATTGGTTGTGCTATGGGTATTGTTGGTACAGATGTTTCTAAGGAAGCAGCTGATGTCATTTTAACAGATGATAATTTTGCGACGATTGTTGCTGCAGTTGAAGAGGGTAGAGTTATCTATGATAATATTTTAAAGGCTATTCAATTCTTGTTATCAAGTAATATAGGAGAAATTGTGGTATTGTTCTTAGCTATTTTATTAACACCATGGATTTCATCTCGTTATAACATTGATATGGATTTGATAGAAATATTATTACCAATTCATATTTTATGGATTAACTTAGTGACTGATTCATTGCCAGCTTTGGCTTTAGCTGTTGATCCTGCTGAAGATGATGTGATGAAACGTAAACCTTTAAAATCTAAAGGTATATTCTCTAAGGGTATGACTTGGCGTATTGCTTATCAAGGGGTAATGATTGGTTTAATTACTTTAGCTGCTTTCCTTATTGGTTTGGCAACTCCAGAAGCTTCTCTTCCTACTGTTTATGAAAATGGTGTGATGTTGTCAAGTGAAGTTGTACGTGTTGAAATTGGTCAAACAATGGCATTTGTGGTACTAGCAATGTCTGAATTAGTTCATGTCTTTAATATTAGAAATAATAAGAAGTCTATTTTTACAACACATCCATTTAAAAATAAAATGTTATTACTTGCTGAATTAGCAGCTGCTTCTTTGGTCTTTGTTATATTATTGATACAACAACTTAGAAGTGTTTTCTCTATTCCAGTTTTACCAGTCAATAATATTTTAGAAATTATTGGTTTGGTATTGCTTCCATTAGTTATTGTTGAAATCTTTAAGTTATTAAAAATTAATACTTCAAAAGACGAATAGGGTTTGATATAATATCTCAAGGGAGGCAGATATTATGGGTATAAAAGTAAAATTAGATAATGAAGATGTAAACGAAGAATTGGTAGATATCCCTCTATTTGCAACTGTTGATGATGCTGTTAAGAATATTAAAGTAGAAGATTCTTCCATTCATATTCAAATAGAAAAAGAGGATGAATAATGCGTTTTGAAAGAGAATTATTGGCTAGAAATATCATGAATATTATTGATGAAAAGAATCATTTTCATTATGAAATCTTTAATGATAATGATTTAAAAAATAAGCTTCATGATTATCTTATTGATATGACGCATGAAAATGATGCTGTTGATTCTTTAATCAATGATAATAGTTTGATCATAGATAAGATTGCAGCTAATCAAGATATCACTATCAAAGAAAAAAATGATTTAATGAATAGTTTAATCTACTTTAAACTTAAATATATTATGCATAAAGATGTATAAAAAAAGAACCTATCTAGATGATAGGTTCTTTCTTATAATAATGATTGATATAAAGCTTTAATTTCAGGTACACTTGTATCTCTTGGATTACCAGGACAGCAAGCATCAGCTAAAGCAGATTCACTTAAGAAATCCAAATCTTCTTCTTTGACGATGTCTTTTAAATCTGCAGGAATACCAACATCTTTTGATAACTGCTTAACTGCATCAATAGCTGCTTGACGATATTCATCTTGGCTCATACCTGTTGTATCAACACCCATAGCTTCAGCAATATCTTTATATTTCGTTCCTGTATAAGGTGCATTGTATTCCATAACTGTTGGTAAAATAATTGCATTAGCAACACCATGAGGTGTATCATATAAAGCACCTAGTGGGTGTGCCATTGAATGCACTAATCCTAAACCAACATTAGAGAATCCCATACCTGCAATATATTGACCTAAAGCCATACCTTCACGACCTTCAGGTGTATTATCAACAGCTCCTCTTAATGATTTAGAAATAATTTCAATTGCTTTAAGGTGGAACATATCACTTAATTCCCATGCACCTTTAGTAATATAACCTTCAATAGCATGGGTTAAAGCATCCATACCTGTTGCAGCTGTTAAACCTTTTGGCATTGTAGACATCATATCAGGATCTACAAAGGCAATTTGTGGAATATCATGAACATCTACACAAACCATCTTACGATCATTTTCCACATCAGTAATAACATAATTGATTGTTACTTCGGCTGCAGTACCTGCTGTAGTTGGTACAGCAAAAATTGGAGTACAAGGATTTTTAGTAGGTGCGACACCTTCTAAGCTCTTAACATCTGCGAATTCAGGGTTTTTATCAATGATACCAACTGCTTTAGCTGTATCCATTGATGAACCACCACCGATAGCGATAATATAATCAGCACCAGATGCTTTTAAAGCAGCAACGCCATGTTGCACATTTTCCACTGTTGGATTTGGCTTAATTTCTGAATAAATTTCATAAGCCATACCAGCTTCATCTAATAAATCAGTGACTTTCTTTGTAACTCCAAACTTTAATAAATCAGGATCAGAGAAAACCATTGCTTTTTGAAATCCTCTAGCTTTCGCTTCATTAGGAATTTCATTAATAGCACCTTTACCATGATAACTTGTTTCATTTAATACAAATCTGTTTGCCATTTTTATTCTACTTTTCTATTTTTCTTTATTCTAACATTTGTGAAATTAAAAACAAGTGACAGATAAAATGGTTTGTCACTTTTTCACATTGAAATATCAATTGTTTTCATTTATAATGAAATAGAGGTGAGGAAATTGATACTAGTTTTGCAAATTCTTATAACCATTTTTCTTGGTATTATTGCTGTTTGTGCTATTGTATTTCCTATCCTATTTTTATCCCAAAGAAAAAAACAACATCATGAATTTATGGATTGGTTGGAAAAATATCAACATAAAGATTAAAATGTATATAATTCAACCAAAATGATTCCTAAATATTAATAAATGTGTTAAAATATGTTAAATTTACAAAAAAAGGAGTGTTTTTGTTTAAATGGACTCGAGCCAGATAGTAATGATTATTGTATTGTTATTTTTGCTTGTATTGTCAGGATTATTTTCAATGAGTGAAACTTCTTTTATGAGCTTAAGTAAAATTAAAATAAGAACTTTAGCTGATGAAGGAAATAAAAAAGCTATAAGGGTTATGAAATTATTAGAAGATCAGGATCGTCTTTTAAGTACGATTTTAGTAGGTAATAACCTTGTAAATATAGGAGCTTCTTCATTAACAACTTCATTTGTCATTTCTTTATTAGGCAATGATGGTATAGGTGTAGGACTTGCCACAGGTGTATGTACTTTAGCTATTTTATTATTTGGAGAAATTACACCAAAATCTATTGCTACTAAAAATGCTGAGAGCGTAGCATTTTTTATGAGTGGTTTTATTCAATTTTTAAATGTTATATTTACTCCAGTTGTATATATTTTAAATGTTATTTCAGGTTTCTTTATCCATTTAATTGGTGGTGATAAAGATAATGGCCCATCAATGACAGAAGAAGATTTGAAGACGATTGTAAATGTATCACATGAAGAAGGCGTTTTAGAAGAAGAAGAAAAAGAGATGATTCATAATGTATTTGAATTTGGTGATACAGATATTGAAGAAATCATGACACCGCGAATACATGTAGAAAGTGTCAGTGATGATATTACTTATGATGAATTAATGGAAGTTGTTAGAGCTTCACAATTTTCTCGTATTCCAGTTCATTCAGAATCATATGATGAGATTATTGGAGTTTTACATATCAAAGATTTGTTAATCAAAAATATTGATGAAGACAATTTTGATGTTAAAAATTTTATGCGTGAATCTTTTGTGGTATATGAATTTAATAATATATCTGATGTTTTTGAGTCTATGCGTAAGGAGCATGTATCTTTAGCAATTGTTTTAGATGAATATGGGGTTATGAGTGGACTTGTCACTATGGAAGATATTGTGGAAGAGATTGTTGGTGAAATTGATGATGAATATGATCAAGAAGAGTATTCTATTGTTGATTTAGGTAATGATGTCTATTTGGTTGATGGTAGTTTAGATATTGATGAAGTGAATGATGCATGTGGTACGGATTTTGATTGTGATGATTTTGAATCTATTGGTGGCTTAGTTTTAGGAGAGTGCAATGGTTCTCCAGAATTAAACCAGGTACTAAAGATTGATCAGTGTTTATTAACGATTAAAGAGATTGATAAAAATAGAATTGTGACATTACAATTAGAATTATTACATGAAGAAGAGAAAGAAGAAAAGGATTAGTAGTTTCTTGTGGGGAGGGCAACAAGATGAAATTGAAGTTTAGTAAATATGATTTTGATGAATTATACGATAGATGTATGAAAATTTTTCAGGATTATAGAGAAGTTGTGCCTTCTTATGCTTCGGCAGCTTTAGCTTTCCATTTGGTCATGATTTTAGTGCCTTGTTTTTCATTATTGGCAGTTGCTATGTCCATTTTGAATGTGAACATGGCTGGTTTAGAGGCAATGATTAATGAAATAGTGACAGCTGAATATGCTAGCATATTAATTGAAGTACTAGAATCAAGAAACCTCAATACAATGGCTTTTGCGACTATTGCTGTTTCTTTATGGACGATTGCTAAAGGAATTGGTAATATTTATCAGATATCTAAAAATATGTTTATGAATGATCAAGATGAGAATGCGATTGGCTTTTATTTATATGCTTTTAGAATAACATTTTTGATTTTATTATTGTTTGTTGGGGTTTCTGCTGTATTATTAACAGGACCACTTGCAGAAATATTTAATTCTTTGTATAATCTGGCAGGTATAAGGCATATACTTTTATATTTTTTATTAGTATTGGTATTTATGGTTATTTATTCCGTTGTACCACGTTTGCATATCCATCCTGCAGATTCATTTCAAGGAGCTTTGGTTGCCTGTGCATTATATTTGATATTGTATTATGTATTGAGTATTTATTTTAGATTCGCCAATTTTTCAAACGTTTATGGATCGCTTGCATCTGTGATTATTATATTATGGGTTTTTAAATGGGCTGCAGAAATCTTTTATATTGGGATGTATGTGACAAATATTTTACATTTAAGGAGATTAGAAGATGAAGGTAACTCAGATTGAGATTAAGAAATTAGGTATTAATGGTGAAGGTATTGGTTATATTGATAAAAAGGTTTGTTTTATTGATAATGCTTTACCTGGTGAAGTTGTAGAAGTAGAATTAGATAATACCAATCCTAGGTATTATAAAGGGAAGGTAAAAAAATATATTAAACAATCACCATATCGTCAAAAAACGATATGTAAAGAAGACGAGCATTGTTTAGGATGCTCGCTTACTTGTTATAAATATGATCAACAATTAGTTTATAAAAAAGATTTATTAAAAGATGCTTTAAGAAAGTATACAAAACTTCCTTTAAAATATCTACCTATTAGAAATACGATTCCTGCAAGTAAAGTAGTAGGATATAAAGATGTTGTCAATTTACCAGTTACTTATTTTCAAGGTAAAGTGAGATTTGGTATTTATCAAAGAGAAAGTAAATATTTAACTTTAATGGATCAATGTGTAACCCAAAATCCAATCATTAATGATTGTTTACAACAAGTTGAAGATATCCTTAATGATTGTCATGTTAGGGATTATAATGAAAAGTTTAAAAAGGGGTTGCGTTTTATACGTATGCGTCTTATTGGTGATCAAATTCAAATTTTATTTGTAACGGGTAATGATGGTATTAAGGAAGAAGCTGTTAAACGTATCAGTCAAATATCTAATGTAAAGGCTATATGGTATACCATTAATACTGCTAGATATCAGGATTTTGATTTAAAGGGTTATAAAAAATTATATGGTGAATCTAAGTTTGCATTTCCTTGTTTAAATCATTCTTATCAAGTATCAATTAAAGCAGATTATCCTATTAATCCTATACAAGAAGAGGTTAAATTATCAATGATTCAATCTATGATTGGAGAAGGTGATGTTTTATCTTTAAATTGTGGTATTGGTTTATTGGAACTTTCTTTAGATAATGATATTGTAGCTGTGGATGAAAGAAAAGAAAATATACAAGATGCTCAGGACAATATGAAATTAATACATAAAGATAATGTAGAATTCATATGTCGAAATGTCGATGAAGCAGTTGTGGCAAAATGCAAACGAAAAACATATGATTATATTATTGTAAGAGGAGAAGGCTTGTCTGATGCTATGATTCAAAGTATTATTTTATCAAAGGCTAAAAATATCATCATTGTGAGTGATCATCCATCTGCTTTAGCTAAAAATCTTGAAACATTAAAAGATAATTATAGAATAAAAACAATGATACCACTTGATAGCTATCCTTATACAGCTAAGTTTGATACCATTGTTCAACTTGTTAAAAAATAGGAATTCATATGAATTCCTTTTTATATTAATTTCATATCTTTTAACATCTTTAATCCTTCATATACAGCCCCGTCTTCACAAGTTAATGATAAATGATATGTTGCTGCATTAATGGCGTGTTTTGAGGCATTTTGTGGTGCAAAAGAATAAGGAAAGCTTTTAAGCATTGGTGCATCATTTTCACCATCTCCAAAAACAGCAACTTCGTCTTTTTGATATCCTTTTTTTAGAATGATTTTTTCTAATAATAATCCTTTATTAGATGTATCAGAAGTAATTTCTATATTATCTTCAAAAGAAGAAGACATATCTAAATGATTAATATTTAATTGCTCCCTTACCCCTTGAATAGAATAGACATCTTTATGTCTAGCATCTATTTTTAATACTTTAATACCTTTATCAACCATCTCTTGAGCATTTTGGGCATAATGTAAATCTCTTAAATATCCCTCTCTTGTTGTAAAAGTCTTCTTAGGTAATTCCATATGAGGATTAGCTTTTGTGAGTAATGTGTAGTGATAATTCCAAAATGTTTCTTTATCAACAAAAGAATATTTGCCTTGATTAGTATGAATAGCTAATAAATAACCGTAATCATTTAAAATCGTTGCTACTTTAATAAAAGCATCATTATCCATCGGATATATCTCATTAAATGTTTGTTGTCTATTACAATATTGAGCTCCATTATTTAAAATCAAATCACAATCTAGATCATAGGCATCCAATACATCAATGACCATATTAATATCTCTACCAGTTGCAATAATAAATTCAATCCCTTTATTCATACATTCTTTTAATAATAGATATGTTTTTTCTTCAATTGTATCATTAAATCTAATAAGTGTCCCATCTAAATCACATACTATACATTTTATCATATTGTTACCTCCGCAAGCATTATATCAATAAATATAAATGATTTCATTATTTTGCTCAATTAGAAAATGAAAGAAGATCAATTAAGATCTACTTCTTTTGCCTTCATATCCATTTTTATAAGATTATATATAGCAGATGTTAATGGGACACCAATGAGCATGCCCAATATACCACATATACTGCCACCAATAGTAACAGCCGCTAAAACCCAAATACCTGGTAAACCTAGTGATGTGCCAACAACACGTGGATATATGATATTTCCTTCGAATTGTTGTAAAACAACAATATAAATCAAAAACGGAATCACAGATGAGGGTGAAACTGTTAATATCATAATAGCACCAACACCTGCTCCAATATAAGCACCTGCTACTGGAATAAGGGCGGTAAAACCAATGAGCACACCAATCATTGAGGCATATGGGAATTGAAGAATAAACATACCAATCATACATAATAAGCCAATAATAACAGCTTCCATAACCTGACCTACAATAAATTTATGAAAACTATCATTTATTGTTGTAAATATTATATTGATTTTATCATTGATTTCAGGCTTTAAATAAACATGCATAAAACGTTTGATTTGTCTTAATAATGTTTCTTTTCCAACTAAAAAATAAACACTAAAAATAATCGCAATCACAAAAGTTGAAATCGTTGATACTGCTGAAGAAAGGAAACTAATGAATGATTGTGATATTTCACCAGCACCTGATAAAAATAGACTTACTAAACCATCGACCAGTTGTTGTTCATCAATGGATTGAATTTGAGCTAATGTTTCAGCAGGGATGAATGACATAATTGTTTCATTGGTTGTCATTAAGTCTATGACATGAGGAATACCTTTAGCTAAAATACTTAAAGCTGAAACGAGTTCTGGTATAACAATCACACAAAGTAGTGTAACGATAATAACAAATGAAACAACAGCCCCTAACATACATAAGAAACGCTTGCTTTTGTTGAATATTTTGTTTTGAGTTTTAGGAAAGTGCCTTTCATAAAATGTCATGGGAATATTAATCATATAGGCAATAACACCACCAATAATAATAGGTTCAATTGCTACAAAAAGCAGTTGAATGATGACAGTAAAACCATGCCAATAATGTATAGCAAACCATAACACAAATAGGGATAATGCTAGATAGATATATTTCTTATAATCCTTCTTCATGATTGTCATCCTTTGTATCAATAAAATCTTTGATTAATAAATCATCATCTTCGCTAACTTCTTCTACTTTTTCTTTTGGCTCTTCAGTCGTTTCTTCTGTTATTGGTTCTTCTACTTTAACTTCATCCACAATCTCTACTTTATATTTTTCTTTGGCTCCTAAAATAATGGTAACCAAATCAAATATCGCAATCACTACTAAAGATAAAGCTAAAATAATCCACAAAATATCGCTATTTAAAGAGGAACTAGCTAATACAACAATAGCTAATACTATCGTTAAAAATGAATCAAAAATACCATAATACCAATATTTTCTTTTATTTCTTTTTAAATCAGCACCCCATTGAATCTTATCAATACCTATCACTAACATAACTGCTCCATAGAGCATTGTAATAACCGTAAAAGTGTCGATAAACCATTGATATTGGAGAATGCAGTAGCCACCTAATAAAATATAAATAATACCTGTCGATAGACCACGATTAGAAAGACTGACTTCTTTTCTAAAATAAGAAATAATATTACCTAATCCCATACATATAAGTAATATACCACCTACAATGATAATACTAGAGGTAAAATCAACAGGATTGATAAATAACAAGATTCCAATGATAAATTCTCCTAGACATATAATAATATTTCTTGTGTTTTCTTTTATTTTATTAAGCATAATTTAACCTTCTTTCATTTTTTCTAATGATAATTCCTGTAAGTTTTTAGCTATTATTTGAATTGTTTGATAAAATAATTTTAAATCATCTTTAGCTATGTTTTTTTCAAATGAGGTTTGTAATTCTTTCATTATTTGATCAACATCTTTACTAAACTCTAAACCTTTATCGGTAAGTATGAGACGATAACCACGTTGTTTATGGGCATCGCTAGGATTACGACATATATAATCTTTTTCTAATAATTCATTAGTGATGCGTGAAATAAGGGCTTTATCATAGCCACTATATTTTGATAATTCATTAGCTGCTAATCCATTGGGATTATTTTTGAGTAGTAGAATATAGGTAATATCTGAGGATTTGACATTTAAGGTGTCAAATGCATGATTTTTGAGTTGTTGTAGTTTTTTTTCACTTTGTGAGAATAGAAGTGAAAATTGTTCAAATTCGTTCATATGATTCTCCTTTATTTAATTATAATATATTAAGTTGATTTGTCAACTTATATATGTAATTATTACGATATAATTTATAATTTGTAAAGTGTGAAAAAACTAACGTGAAGTTTTGTTTTCAAATTATGTTTTAAGTGTTATAATAGGAGGGAAATATTAGGAGTATGGAGGGATAATATGAGTATTTTATCTGGCATAGCAAAAGCAAAGCTTGATGGTCAGAAAGGCTTAACAAAGGATAAGCCTATTTTAACTATTGAAGATCCTGATGTTGTTTATATTCCTTTGGTTGTAGGTATGGCTACAGATTTTGATGTTCTTGTTAAAGAGGGAGATCATGTTTGTATTGGGACAAAATTAGCAGTTAGAAAAAGTGTTTATGTGCCTATTTATGCATCTGTATCTGGAACAGTTAAGGGTATTGAAAAAAGGATGCATGCTTCAAAGAGACAACAACAGCATATAGCGATTATTAACGATCATAAAAATGAACGTGTTAAGGCTATTGATATTGACAATCCTGATGAAATGAAGCAAGAGGAAATTGTTGATGCTATTAAAGAATTAGGTATTGTAGGTTTAGGAGGATCTGGTTTTCCAACGTTTTTAAAGTATGGTCATCCTGAAAGTATTGATACAATTATTATTAATGGAGTTGAATGTGAACCGTTCTTAACGAGTGATCATTTAGCCATGAAACGAGATATTAAAGCATTATTTGATGGAACAAAGTTCTTAATGAGAGCAGCTGAAGCTTCTAAAGCAATTATAGCAATTAAGGAACATAAGCCTGATTTGTTTGAATTATTAGTAGAAGAAGCAAAAAACTATAGTGATATTACACCTGTGGAAGTAGAAGATTGTTATCCTATGGGTTGGGAAAGAAAACTGGTAGAAACGATCACAAAGAAAACTTATGATAAATTACCTGCTGAAGTAGGTGTTATTGTCAATAACTCAGCAACAGCTATTGCTGTTTCTAAAGGTATTAGAAATGGTGAATGCATTTCTAGACGTGTTGTGACAATGTCAGGAAATGGCTTGAAGAATCCACAAAATGTTGATGTGGCTGTTGGCACACCAGTTAATTATATTGTTGAAAAAATTGGTGGATATATTGATGATGAAGTAGAAGGCTTTATTTTAGGTGGTGGACCTATGATGGGCAAATCTGTTATGAATGATACTTTTGTGATTTGTACTTATAGTAATGCCATTACTGTATTAAAGAAAGAAAATATTAAACCTTTACCTTGCTTAAAATGTGGGGAATGTACATTACATTGTCCAGCACATTTACAGCCAGTACGTATTATGCAGGCAGAAAAAGCGGGAGATGCGGATTTAATTGAAAAATTAAATGTCTTTGATTGCGTAGAATGTGGTATGTGTACTTATATTTGTCCAAGTAAGATTGAAGTGACAGATATGGTTGCTAAAGCTAAACGTCGTTATCAATTGGCGCAAAGAAGAAAGAAGGCATAGGAGGTTTATATGAAGGTTACATTACAAAGAACATCACCAAACTATCGTCAAAAACTTTCAACACAGCGTATTATGCGTGATTTAACGATTGCTTTATTGGTGATTGTGGCTTATACATTGTTTTATTATTATTATAATTATTTATCTAATGATCCATTTATTCAAGTAGCTTTGATGTTTGTGGTTTCATTGGTTGTGGCTTTTGCTACAGAGATTGTTTGGGCGTGGATGCACAAACAAAATATTTTAGATTATTTAAAGAGTAGTTTTCCTTGGATAACAGCTATTATTTTGGTATTAACTTTACCTATTGGGACGCCTTTATATGTTGTTGGTGTTTCATCATTTATTGCTATTTTCTTAGGGAAATTGGTTTATGGAGGTTTTGGCCAAAATATTTTTAACCCGGCTTTGGTAGGACGTGTTGTAGCACACTTGGCATTTAGTGCTGATTTGATTGCGACATCTACACCTTCAGGTGTTGATGTATCATCTTCAGCAACTCCTATTACTATGATGGCTGCTACCAATTGGCTTGGTGGAGATGGATTTACTTATTCTTTATCTGATTTATTTTTAGGTAGTCATACAGGAGCATTAGGCGAAACTTGTATTATTTTGATACTTGTTTTAGGTATTGTGATGATACTTAGAAAAGTTATTGATGCTAGAATTCCTGTTTCTTATTTATTAACAGTTGTCATTTTAAGTGAAGTATTTGCAGTTATTAATGGATTAGATTTAATAACATATCCACTTTATCATTTGTGTTTAGGTGGTTTGATGTTTGGAGCCTTTTTTATGGCGACTGATCCAGTGACATCACCTACAAGTCCTCAAGGTAAGATTATTTATGGTGTGGGGTTAGGTTTTTTAACGATGATTATTCGTTTGAAAGCTAATTATCCTGAAGGTGTATTATTTTCAATTTTGATTATGAATATGTTAACACCATTGATTGATTCATTGATTTTAGGTAGAACTGATACAAAGATAGCTCAGAAATGGTTGAGTATTGGGGCAGTGCTTGCTGTCGCTATTGTTTGTGTGGCAGGTATTAGTTATACGATTAAAAGTGAAGTAGAAGCTGAAGAATTAGCTGCTAAGGAAGCAGAGGAAGAAGCTGCAAGAATTGCTGAAGAAGAAGCTAATAAAGCTGATTGGACATATATTGAAACGACGGATGATGGCTATGTGATGGAAGTAACTGGATTTAGTTCTTCTAGTCCAATGAAAGTTGCAGTACAAATTGATGGCGATACGATTGTTTCTGTAATAGTATTGGAATATGCTGGTGAAACAGATGGCTTTGGTAAGGATTTGATTGAAAAAGGTGAAGTTACTTATGCTACTGATAAGAGTGATGTAGCCGAAGCTTTTGTGGAAGCAGTTTTTGGTGGCAATTTAAGCGAAGATGATGTTGATGATATTGATGTATCTACTGGTGCTACAAAGACATCAACGGGTATTATCAATGCTATTAAGGGTGCTATTGAGCAAGCAGAAATAGGAGGTTAGGAATATGTCTAAGATTATAAAATTAACTGTTTTCCTTGCTATTGTTGCAGGAATTTCAGGTGGTGTTATGTCATTTGTTTATTCACAAACAAATCCTATTATTCAAGAGGCTGCTATTGCCACTGTAAAAGAAAGCTTGGAAGAGATTTATCCTGGTGAAGAATTTAGCGAAGAAAGTACAGATTTAACTGATTATGAAGGTATTGAAGCTGTTTACAAAGCTGGAGATGCTGGTTATGTTTATGAATGTAGTGTTTATGGTTATTCTTCATCAACACCTATTACATTTTTGATTGGATTAGATAATGATGGTACTTATAAAGGATATATTGTGACTGATTTAAGTGGTGAAACAAAAGGTTTGGGTTCACAAGTTGGTGATGATGCTTTTGTAAGTTCAGTTGTTGGTAGTGATATTGGTAGTGATATTGATACGATTTCTGGAGCAACGATTTCATCTAGCGCTGTTTTAGGAGTTATTGATAATTGTGCTGCACATTTTGCTGATAATTATGAATAGGAGGTATAGGTATGAAAAAATTTGACATTTTTAAAAAAGGAATATTTGCCGAAAATCCTATCTTTGTATTACAATTAGGTTTATGTTCTGCCCTAGCTATTACAACTTCTTTAACGAATGCTGTAGGAATGGGGATTGCTGTTATTTGTGTATTGATTATGAGTAATACAATTATTTCATTACTTAGAAAGATTATTCCTAATGAAATAAGAATTCCTGTTTATATTGTTATTATTGCTACATTAGTTAAATGTGTACAAATGATCATGAATGCTTATACGCCTGAATTATATGATTCATTAGGTGTGTCTATTCCATTGATTGTTGTTAACTGTATTATTTTAGGTAGAGCTGAAGCATTTGCTTCTAAAAATGGTGTTCTTGATTCTATTTTAGATGCTTTAGGAATGGGTGTTGGTTATTTGTTTGCAGTACTTGTTATATCATTTGTAAGACAATTGATTGGTACTGGAGGTATATCTTTATATAATCCTTTAGATGCGACTCAGGTTATTTTTAATATTGAATTATTCCCTGATTATGCGATTGGTATTTTTACACAATCAGCAGGTGCATTTATTGCTTTGGGTTGTATTTTGGCATTTATCCAATATCTTAAAGTGAGAAAAGCTAAGAAAGCGAGTGTGAAGTAACATGGAATTAATCGGTTTATTTGTCAGCTTAACATTTGTTAATAATGTTGTTTTAAGTAAGTTTTATGCTATTTGTCCATTAATGGGTTTATCTAAAAAACCACAAAATGCTTTAAATATGGGCTTGGCTGTTACATTTGTTATATTTGTAGCATCTATTGTTACTTATTTTATCTATTATTATGTATTGGTTCCTTTAGAAATTACATATTTGGATTTAATTACTTTTATCTTAGTTATTGCATCTTTGGTTCAATTTGTGGAAATGTTCTTAAAGAAAACAAGCCCTGAAATATATAAATCAATGGGTGTGTATTTACCATTAATTACAACAAACTGTGCAGTATTAGGTGTTGCTTTGGATAATATTTCAGCTGGTTATACTTTAATAGAAGCAGCTGTTGCAGGTCTTGCAGTGCCTATTGGTTTTGCTATTGTTATCTATGTATTTGCAACCATACGTGAAAGATTGGATATTGCTGATGTTCCTGAAAGTTTTGAAGGTGCACCAATTGCTTTAATTACTGCTGGTATTATGGCTTGTGCAATTATGGGAATCGCAGGTATTGTTTAATGAGTATATATGCAATAATCTTTTTAGCTGTTTTATTTGCAGTATATATTGGTAGTTATATGCTCAATAAAAACACCCCTAAACCTGAAGGGTGTGAAGATATGAAAGAATGTAGTGCATGTGGTAATTTTGCATGTACTATGAATTCTCATCATAAGGAGGAAGAATAATGAGTTTGAATGCAATATTGGCTTTGGCTGTTATTGGTGCTATTGCTGGATGTGTATTAGGAGTTGCTAATCAATTCTTAAAGGTTGAAGATGATCCACGTGTGGAGGCCGTTTCAGGTATGTTACCAAATGCCAATTGTGGTGGTTGTGGATACCCTGGATGTGCTGGATTTGCTGATGCTTTAGTAAGTGGAGAAGTTACAAGTGTCAAAAAATGTGTTGCTAGTAATCCACAAATAAGAGGAGATATACAAAAGTATTTAAGTGAAACACCAGGACCTGATGGCGAAACAATTAAAGTGACTGTATAAACATGAGCTATGCTCATGTTTTTGGTAATTCAAAATAATTTGGGGTTGCAAAGATTTTAATTATCAAATTAGAT
>JAJQGQ010000284.1 GCA_021200395.1 Erysipelotrichaceae bacterium | reverse complement strand
TTATAAGGGTGATATTATTCACGGAGTTGTCTTTTTTATGACTGATTAATTGCGTTAAGTATTGATTTTGCAGAATTATTTAATTATAATTAAGTTATAAAATGAGCTGTCAAAAAGTATACTTTTTGACAGCTATTTTTCATTTTTAAGCACATTAAAAGGGTAAGATTCACATTTTACCCTTTAATCTCTCATATTCTTCACCTTGAATGCCTTTATCTGCAGCTTGTTTATAATAACTTAAAGCTTTGTCTAAATTCACTGGTACGCCTAATCCCTGTTCATATGCTTTTCCTGTAATAATCAGAGAATCTTTATATCCCTTGTTTGCAGCTTTTTCAAAATATTTAACAGCCTCTTCAATACTTACTTGTACATATTCACCATTAGTATACATCAACCCTAAATGATGCATAGCTTCACTATTTCCATTGCTTTCAGCTTTTAAGAATAGTTCATAAGCTTTCTGATAATTTTGAGTAACACCTTGTCCCTTATAATAATGAAGAGCAAGATTTTTATATAAAATACCCATATTAACTTTGCCACCTATATCATTATTTTGAGGAAGATTATCTATCGCTTTTTGATAATAGATATTGGATTGTTGATAATCTTTTTCAACATACTGACCAGATCCATACATAATACCTAGTTGAAACATAGCATATGATGAATTGAGCTTAGCTGACTTGCTAAACCAATCAAAGGCTTTTTGTAAGTCTTTTTCTACATATTGACCCTTTTTATAGTAGAAACCAAGATCATTCATGGCATGTGTATTTTCCTTATTTGCTGCTTGTTCATAAAGTTCAAACGCTTTTGAATAATCTATGTCAACACCTTGACCTTTAAAATACATCAAACCCAATTGACGCATACCATAAGCACTACCATAATCAACTGACTTTGATAATAAATCAAAAGCTTTGGCATAATTCTTTTCTACACCATTGCCAAGACGATAATTAGCACCTAAATTGCTATACAAAATACCTAAATTAGTATTTCCGCCAATCGTCTCATGATTTGCTTCAACTTGTTGAATAGCCTTTGCATAATATTCATTGGCTTTGGTATAGTTTTTTGTAACATATTGGCCATAATTATACATCATGCCTAATTGATATAGTGCATAAGTATCATTTTGAGCTGCTGCTTTTTCAAACCAATGAAAAGCTTTTTGATAATCTATCTTAACATTCTTTCCTACTCTATAATAAAAACCTAAATCATCTATAGCATTAATATTTCCAGCATTAGCAGCTTCTTCATAAAGTTCAAAAGCTTTAGCATAATTAATATCAACACCCTGACCATAATAATACATATGACCCAAATTACGAGCAGCATATTCTTTATCATACTTCATTGCTTCATTCAATAAGAATAAAGCATTCTCATAATTTTGTTTAATTCCTGATCCAGTACGACAATTATTACCAAGATTATTATATAAAGTACCTAGCTGTCCATTACTAAGTTGATTATTATCATCATTAATTTCCTGTACAGCTTTCAAGTACCATTCATTCGCTTTTTCGTCACTTCTTTCAACACCTTTGCCATATTCATAAAGTAAACCTAATTGTAACATAGCATAATTATCTTTTTGTTTTGCTGCTTGTTCAAACCAATAATAAGCTTTTTGATAATCCAGTTGAACATGTTCACCCCATTTATAATAATAACCTATATCATTCATAGCTTTGACATTTCCCGCCTTAGCAGCCTGTTCATAAAGTTCCATAGCTTTATCATAGTCAATATTAACACCTTGACCATAATAATACATATGACCTAAATTACGCATAGCATATTCGTCTCCATATTGAACAGCTTTTGTAAGTAATTCTAAAGCTTTATGATAATTCTGGTCAGCACCATCGCCATTGCGATAATTATTACCAAGGTTATTATATAAAATACCTAAATTATAATCACTTAAATGATAACCTTTTTCTACCTTTTCAATAGCTTTCATATACCAATTATTAGCCATGGAAGAACTTTTTTCCTTATATTCACCAAAATCATACATAAGTCCTAATTGAAACATTCCATAAGCATCATTATTATGTTTAGCTGATTTTTCAAAATATTCAAAAGCTTTCTTATAATTTTGATTACAATATTTTCCAAAGCGATAATAGTATCCTAGATTATTTCTAGCTGAAGCAGAGCCCTTCTTATCAGCTTTTTCTAATAACTCAAAGGCTGTTTTATGATTTGGATATAAATAATCATTAGCCATACTATATGCTGCAAGATTATAATCTACAGTATCAGGTAGTATACGATCAGCATCTATATACATTTGGGCAAGGTTGGTCATACCATACTCATTATTATAAATATTAGCTGATTTTTTTAATAATTGAAAAGCTTTTTCATCATCTTTTTCTATGCCTTCACCAGCGTAGTAATTATAGCCTAAATTATTATATAAAATACCTAAAGTATCATAATCAATTAAGAAGCATAGATTTTCATTCTTATCAATAGCATCTACTGCTTTGATATACCAATAATTGGCTTCCTTTGTACTTTTTTCAACATATTCACCATATTCATACATAAAGCCCATTTGAATCATACTATAGGTATCACCTTTATCTATAGCTTTATGAAATAATTCATAAGCTTTTTGATAATCATAGTTAACCCCTAAGCCACATCTATAACAATATCCTAGATGACCTATAGCTTCAATATTTCCTTTATTTGCGGCCTTTTGAAACCAATTAACAGCAGTATTATAATTCTGTGCTACACAGTCACCTTTATAATAAAGTTCACCTAAACTATTCATAGCTGCTGCATTATTCAAGTTAGCAGATTTTGTATAATATTCTACCGTCCATTTTTTATTTCTGTCATCACCTGAATTGGCTCCCTGATGAAAATACATAGCTAATATTGAATAAAAATTACCTAAATCTTCATCTTTTTTGATCATATTATTGCCTTTATCAATTTCCTGCATAGCTTTAGTAAACCATTGACGAGATTCACTATTTTCCTTGCCAAAATCCATAAGACCTAATTTATACATCGCATAATTATCATTTCTAACTGCTGATTTTTTATACCAATATTTAGCTTGTGCAGCATTATCATGACGCATATAGTAGTCACCCATATAATCCATAGCTTCTAGATTACCTTGTTGAGCTTTTCTTTCGTATTCTCTAATTGTTTCTTCACTATCTTCTTCGTATCCTAAATATTTTCCATTTTCATCAAAGTATTTATTAAGAATATTTAAAGCATCTTCATTACCATAAGATTGGGCTTTTTTAAGTAATTCATAAGCTTTAGCCGTATTCTTTTCAATACCTCTACCTAATATATAATTGATGGCTAAATTGATATAGACCATACCTATTTGTTTATCATCAAGACGATTATTACCCTTATCTATTTGTGCAATAGCTTTGATATACCATTGATTGGCTTGATCAAACATATCTGCAGTTTCTAAATCACTTGCTAAAATACACATCGCATAATTATGATTAAGATGCGCAGCTTCTAGTAAATAATCCAAGGCTTTATTAACATCGGCTTCAACACCATTTCCACATTCATAATTATAACCCCTATAAAAATAAAGATCGGCTTTATCTTTATCAGTTAATATATTATGATCATTATTGATTTCCATGATTGCTTGAGCAAAATATAAATTAGCCATTTCATATTCTTTTTTAACTTCATACCATAAACCTAACATAAACATGGCATAATTATTTCTAAGCTTTATTGATTCTCTTAGCATTTCAACAGCTTTATTTTCATCTTTTTTAATACCTGTGCCAGTCATATAATTCAATCCTAGCTTACAATAAATATCACCTAAATCATCATCACTTAACTTATCAGGTTGTTTTAAAGCTTCTAAATAATATTGATTAGCCTTACTATCATCTTTTTGCACACCATTGCCTTCATGATACATATTTCCTAACTTATACATATCATTATGACTATTTGTTTTTTCTGCAGCATTCGTTTCTTTTTTGATATGATCTTCTTTAATTAGTCCTAACTTATTATCATATTGACCTTGATGATATAATTTAGTAAGAACATCTAAAGAATCTTGATGCCCTACACGGGCTGCCATTTCATAAGACATAATGGCATTCTTCATATCATTTTCAATAAAGATATTACCTAGTTCATAACAACTATTAGCATAATAAAAAACTTCATCATTTGATAGTTTATCTAGTCTATTCGCTAATTCACTAATAATTTCGAAATAAGCTTCTACAGCTACATTCTCAGGAGATACTCTTGCTAAATAATACTTTATTTGTAATACTTCATCATCTGCTAATGTCTCTTCATCACATAACTTATCTATCAATTCCTTAGCTTTAGTTATGTCATCAAGATCTTCAACATATATTCTAACTAATTCAATGCCTGCTTGTATATAACCATATTGGTAAGCTCCCTTATAGTATTGAATAGCTTTAGTAAGATCTTTATCTTTAAATGTTCCATAATGATACAAAGTCCCTATCATGAATAATGCTTTACTATTTTTTAATTGAGCTGCTTTTTCAAAGTATTGAAAAGCTTGAGCTTGATTCTTTTCAACACCTATTCCATTCCAATACATTTGACCTAATACATTAGCACTATCAGCAACTATATGACTGTTATCTTCACTATCATCATTTAATGTAGCTACAAAATATTGAACAGCTTTACTATAATCATGACTATCACCATTAAAATTAGCAGCACTATAACCCATTTTATTAAGACAATAGATATCATTATTATTAGCACCCATTTGATAATAATAAATAGCTTTTTGGTAATCATTATTAAAATACAAGTTACCTGCTTTACTCATAGCTAAAACATAACCTAATTGAGCAGCTTTTTCAAAGTATGATAAAGCTTGAGCCGTATTATAATAACGATAATCTTTACTAACATAGATTTCTCCTAACCAATATAATGCTTGTGCATTATTCTTTCGAGCAAGTTTCTTAAATTTTTTTTCGGCTTTATCATAGTTTCTTTCAAGCATATCGTTTAATGCTTTCATCATTAAAGTGTTATCATTTTCAAACATAGTATCTCTCCCCTTTTTTGTCATTATATCATAATTATATCTAACGAAAAAGCGTGGATTCACAGAATCCTCGCTATAAAAATAAACTTATAAAATTTGAAAATAATTCACCAATAAATTCAATCACATATACACAATATGCACTTATGATACTTACAAAAGAAGAAATATTGTTATCTGATGTATCTGCGACAGTCATATAATTTGATGAAATAATGCTACTTTCTTCAAAAGTATCAATTCTTCTTTGAAACATAGTTTGTGAAACTTGATGATCACCAAAAAAGATGGTTAATAAACACATAAGAAATAGAGCTAATCCTAAATTGAGTAAAAATTGTTTCATAAATTAAGATACTCATCTATAACTGTTGCAAATACTTGCAAAGAATTTTGTACTTCTTCATATGTGTTTTCATTAGCTCCCACTTCAATAAGTAACATATTATCAGTCACACCCTGATTATAATCATTCTTCTTTAAATAAACACCTCGACATAATCCATCTACTTTACTATTCAACATCTCAGATAATGTTTCACATCTTGTGTTGACTGCTTCATAATTTTCACTACCTTTACCTACAACAAACATCAATTTGGCATAGCTCTTATTATTATAAGTTAGTGTTGATAATGATTTATCAATAGAATCACGATGAAAATCAATCACTAAATCATAAGTACCATGATTGGATAATGCGACACTTAAATACTTTTTTGATACAGTATAGGAATATGAATAATCAATGTTATTGGTTGTTTTATAGAGTTCAAAATCAGTTGTTTCATAGTCTACACTGTAACCTTTTTGTTGTAATAATTGCATAAGATATTGACTCCCTTCTTTGACTGAGTTTGTGGCATATTTTTCGCTTTGATGGGTGTTATAGATATAGATAGATTTATCGTTTTTCTGAGTTGATACTTCTTCACTTTCTGTTGCAGTTGTTTCGGTTATGACTTTGGGCATGGGAAGATTTAAAATAATCATTGTGATAAGAATCATTTTAAAAAGAATGGTAAGATTACTTTTCATCTATTTCGTCCTTTCTATCATATATCATATCTTATGCAAAATAAGAAGAAAATATGAAAGAATGTTCAAAGAACATCCTCTAATACAGCATTGACTGTTTCATTAAAATTTTGTAGATTAACATTATACCAATGAACATCAAATTGATTTTTAAACCAGGTATATTGTCTTTTGGCATATTGGCGTGAGTGTTGTTTAATAAGTTCTATGACTTCTTCTTTAGATTTATACCCTGCAAAATAATCAAACCATTCTTTATAGCCAATGGCTTTCATACTTTGATGATCTTTGCTAAGACCTTGTTGATATAAAGAAGTCACTTCTTCTTCTAAACCATTTTCTATCATGATATCTACACGTTTATTGATGCGTTGATAAAGTATATCACGATCTAATGTTAAGCCAATAAAATATGCATCATATAAGCAGATATGTTGTTGCGTAGCATGAATGTGACTTTTAGTCGTACCTGTGGTTTCATAGATTTCAATAGCACGTAAGATGCGTTGACGATTATTAGGATGAAGTTCTAAGGCAGATTGTTCATCAAAGGTTTTTAAATAGTCATGAAGCTGTTCATTCGTGTAGTCTTTAAACTTTTCTTTGTATTCTTCATGTTTTGTCTCTGTTTCACTAAAGGTATAGTCATAAAGTGCACCCTTGATATATAAACCTGTTCCTCCCACAATAATAGGGAGTTTATTTCTAGAAGTGATATCTTCTATTTTAAATCTAACTTGATCTTGGAAATCTTTCACACTAAAAGATTCTGTTGGTTCAATAATATCAATCAAATGATGCTTAATACCTTCCATTTCATCTATAGTCACTTTAGCTGTTCCAATATCCATATGTTTATAGATTTGCATAGAATCACCACTAATCACTTCGCCATTTAATGTTTTAGCAAGTTCTACACCCATTTTTGTTTTACCAACACTTGTAGGGCCGATGACAACTAATACTTTAATCATTGAGTTTTCCTATCCCTAAAATACTATATAATAATGAAATAACCAAAGAAATAATAATTGTCAGTGAAAATGATGCAATATAAAAATCAGGTGCTAAAATAACCTCAGCTAGCGATAATACAAAACCATTAATAATGAGTTGAAACAAACCTAAAGTCAAAATCGTAAAAGGTAAAGCAATAACAGTTAAGACTGGTTTAACAAATGTATTTAAGACTGCAAGAATCACGGCAATCAAAAATGCTACTGTAAAGTTTTTGACATAAACACCAGGAAACATATAAGATACAATCAATATAACTACTGCTCCTAAGATAAATTCAATCAATAAATCACTTAAACTCTTTCTCATTTAAATCACCCTCTTAAATAACTTTTCCAATTCATAATCACTATAAAATATCAGCGTTGGCCTACCATGAGGACAAACATAAGGATTATCACAACGCATCAAATTATCAAATATGGTTTGCATATCATTCATTGTCAAATAAGTATTTCCTTTAACTGACGCCTTGCAGCTTAAAGTTGCGATAGCATATTCCTGCATGGCTACAACATCTAAACTATTTTTATGAAGAACTTCCTGTATCATTTCATCCACAAAAATATTTTCATCAATATTTTTCATCCATAAAGGTAAACTTCTCACAATATATCCATGTTCACCAAATACTTCTAAATGAATGCCCACTTGTTCTAATAATTCTTTTCTTTCTTCAATAAGCATAAAATCACTTAATGGATATTCTAGTTGTAATGGTACTATAAGTGGTTGCATTGTTAAATCTAGGTGCGCATATTTTTCTTTATAGTATTCATAATTGATTCTTTCTTGTGCCGCATGTTGATCACATAGATACATACCCTTATCATTTTCACCGATCATATATGTACCATGGATTTGGGCCTTCGCATATATTTTTTCTTTGATTGGTTTGAGTGCTTCTACTGGTTTTTGATAGGTGTCTATTTTTTCAATAGAGATTGTTTCTTTGTAAGGTGTTGATTCTTCTTTAATGATATGTTCTACTGGTTGGACAATTTCTATTGGTTTTGTTTCTTCTAAAGAAAATGAAAGTTGTTCAGCTTTTGGTTTTTCTTTTTCCGTTTCTTTATTTTTTTGTTGATATGTGAGATTGACTTGTTTTAAGGCATCAGCTACACCTTGTTCAATCAATGTTTTGAGTTCATATTCTTTAGAAAATCTCACTTCTAGTTTAGATGGATGTACATTGACATCAACTAAATAAGGATCAACTTGAATATTAACAACAGCTATAGGATATCGATTATCCGCTAAATAAGCACGATAAGCGTTATTAATAGCATCAATACTCATATAGTTTTTAACATAACGATGATTTACAAGGGTTATGATATTAGCTTTTGTAGCACGATTGGTATCTATTTTAGAAATATAACCATCTATGATAAATTCATCATTTTCGATATGTACTGGTAACATATTTTTAGCAGTAACCAATCCATACATGCTGGCAATGACTTCTAATAAGTTACCTTGGCCATTACTTTGAAATATTTGTCTTTCATTATGGTAAAGATGAAATGCAATATTTGGATAAGCTAAAGCGATACGTTCAATGACTCTTTGAATTTGTGAGAATTCACTATTGACTGATTTAAGATATTTCAGTCTAGCAGGAACGTTTTGAAAGAGTTTAGTCTCTGTAATCGTTGTTCCCTTAGGATAATCAGATATCTTTTCATCGATGAATTTACCAAATTCATAATCTATTTGAATACCTTTATGACCAGTAGACGTTTGTAAGTTAAAATGACTCACTGCCGCAATAGAAGGAATCGCTTCTCCTCTAAAACCTAAAGTCATAATATTAAACAAATCATTATCATCTTTAATCTTACTTGTCGCATGACGCATAAAACAAAGCCTAGCATCAACACTTTCCATGCCATCCCCATTATCAACAACTTTCATGCTTTGAAAGCCACCTTCAATAACTTCTATTTCAATTCTCGTAGCATGAGCATCTATAGCATTTTCTACAAGTTCTTTAATGACATTAGCTGGTCTTTCAACCACTTCTCCAGCTGCTATTTTATTGATAAGATTATCATCTAATTGTCTTATTTTAGCCATTGAAACCTCCTCATAATAATTTTTTAAGTTCTATTAAGGTACTCAGTGCATCAAGTGGTGATAAGGTCATTGGATCAATATGAGCCAAGGCTTTTTCCACTGCACTTTCTTTTTCTATATATTCAACTTCTTTTGATTCACTAATGGTTTTTTCTATTGTATTGTTTTCTAAATCATTGAGTATAACTTTTGAACGATCAATCACTTCTTGTGGCAATTTGGCTAGCTTAGCAACATTTATACCATAAGAGCGTTGACTACGTCCTGGTTTGATTTTATATAAGAAGACAATTTGTTCATTTTCTATTTCGGCACTGGCATGAACGTTTTGAATATGAAAAGAAGGATCCATCATGGTCAGTTCATGATAATGCGTAGAAAATAAGGTAATACATTTGATTTTAGTAGCAATATATTCAATCATGGATTGAGCAATGGCCATACCATCAAATGTTGCTGTACCACGACCAATTTCATCGAAGATAATGAGTGAATCTTCAGTCGCATATCTTAAAGCATTATTGGCTTCAATCATTTCGACCATAAATGTTGATTGCCCACTAATCAAATCATCGCTAGCACCAATACGGGTAAAGATTTGATCAAAGATAGGTAAATTCGCGCTGTCACAAGGCACAAATGAACCTATTTGAGCCATAATGACGGTTAAAGCAATTTGTCTCATATAAGTTGATTTACCACCCATATTAGGACCCGTAATCATGAGTATTGATTCATCTTCCATATGTAAATCATTAGGTACATATTTTTGCCTAGAAATGGCCTGTTCTATCACACCATGACGACCATTGACAATGTCAATTTTATGTTCATAGTTGAATGTTGGTCTAACATAACCATTAAGGCTAGCTTTAGAAGCTAACGAACGATATACATCAATTTGGGCTACAACAGAAGCTACGTCTTGAATAAGATGAACATCCTTTTTAATTGTATCTCTAATACCTACAAATATTTCATATTCTAAAGCTTGACTACGTTCATTTGCACTTAGGATTTTAGCTTCCATTTCTTTAAGTTCTGGTGTTACAAATCTTTCAGCATTAGATATGCTTTGTTTTCTGGTATATTGGAATTCATCTTTTACAAGTGGTAAGTAACTCTTAGTAATCTCAATATAATAGCCAAAGACTCGATTATAACCTATTTTTAAACCTTTAATACCTGTTCTTTCTCTTTCTTTCGCTTCAAAATCACTTAACCATTGCTTCCCATTTTCTTTAATATATCTTAATTCATCTAATTCTTCATTATAACCATCTTTAATAATACCACCTTCTTTAATCACTAATGGTGGATTATCAACAATAGCCTCATCAATAAGTGAAGTAATATGAGATAAATCTACTAATTGTTCAGCTAATTCATTCGTATAAGCTTGATTTAAAGCTAATAGTTGATGTTTTAATTCAGGTATGACTTTTAAAGAAGCACCAATCCATTTTAAATCTCTAGCATTCACATTACCAAAAGCAATACGAGCTGCTAGTTTTTCTAGATCATAGATATCATTAATCATATCTTTAATTGTTTCTCTAACAATAAAATTATCTAAAAATATTTGAATAATATCCATTCTCTTTTCTATTTTTTCTTGATTAATTAACGGTCTTTCAATCCATTGTCTCAGTAATCTTCCACCCATAGCTGACTTTGTATCATCTAAAAGCCATTGTAAAGTTCCATAGTATTCATGATCACTACTTTTTACAAGTTCTAATGATTTTTTAGTATAGGAATCCATATAAATATAATCATCTGTATTCACTTCTATAATGGCTTGAATATGTCCTAATTCTCTTTTTTGTGTTTCTAACATATAGTTTAATAATAAAGAACATATCTTGATTTGTTTTAAATCGGTGATATTTTCAAATAATTTCTTATAAGCATCGTTGAATTTATCATTCGTATAATAAGATACAAAAATATGATCAAAGGTGATACTTTCATCCATAACAACAATTTCTTTAAGACCCAATGACTCTATTTGATTCTTTAATAAATGTTCCTTCTTATCAATATTGATAACAAAAAACTCACCTGTCGAAATATCACAATAAGAAAGTGTATAATTAAAATCAAAAACTCCTAAAGCACCAATATAATTATTCCTCTTTTCATTCAAAGAATCATCCATAATCGTCCCTGGTGTAATAATTTGAACTACTCCTCTTTCTACAATGCCTTTTTTACCAGGCTCACTCAATTGTTCAACAATAGCTACCTTATGTCCTAAATCAATCAATCTTTGAATATAACCACTCACTGAATGATAAGGAACACCGCACATTGGGACACGCTCCTTAGCACCTGCGTTTTTCCCTGTTAAAGCTAAATCCAATGCTTTAGAAACAAGAATAGCATCATCAAAAAACATTTCATAAAAATCCCCTAAGCGAAACATTACTATAGAATCTTTATTTTTCTCTTTTATTTTTAAATATTGCATCATCATTGGCGAATATTTTTCTTTCATCTTCTCACCTCATCATACGTTCACTATTATAACATAAATTGTAGATATTTAAAAAGCAAATGAATCATTTGCCAATTTATAAAACTCTGGATTTTTTAAATTTTTATAATGGTTGGATGGACATGTGTTAAAAAATGACCAGCCCAAGTGATAAACCACTTAAAAAGTTAGAAAATGGTAAGGACCGCAATTCCTTACCATTTTCGTTTTTTATGATTTCATGATAATCAGCTTCACGAATCGATTATAACATTTCATTTTTTATCATTCAAGTATTATTACATATATTTACATCAAAAAGCAATCCAAATATTTGCTTTAAAGTTAATTTTGAGACAAAATTGAGACAAACTTGGGATTTTTTTAGATAATAGTATGTTATAATATATATGTCATTTTTTCCTCCCAGCCAAGGAGGAGGTGATTAACATGATAATCGGCTTTTTTCTGTCTGTTATGGCAGGTGTAGTTGCATACTACATTTGTAAGTGGTTGGATGGACATGTGTTAAAAAATGACCAGCCCAAGTGATAAACCACTTAAAAAGTTAGAAAATGGTAAGGAGCACAATTCCTTACCATTTTCGTTTTTTGTGATTTCATGATAATCAGCTTCACGAATCGATTATAACATTCTTTTTTTTATAATTCAAGTATGAGTTTTAACGCCTCATAAATACCATCATGATCATTATCTAAAGTCATATCATCAAACGCTTTCTTTAAATCATCTGGTGCATTCCCCATTAATATACCTTTACCACAAGCTTTGAGCATTTCATAATCATTATAATTATCGCCAAAAGCTATAGTATTATTAATATCTATATGCCATATATCACATAGTCTTTCAATAGCTGTTGCTTTATTAATTCCTTGTTGCATAATTTCTATTAAAATATCAGATGATTGAACAATTGAATATTGAGGAAATCTTTCTTTTAGTCTTTTTTCAATAGTATTCGTTTGAGCTTTATGACAAATACATAATATTTTATTCACTTGATTGTCTACAAAATCATTAATACATCCTTGCTTTGCATAAGCTTTAACAATATTTTCTTCGTTGATAATTCTGAGATCATTTTTATCTTTGACAATCCATTCGTCTATAGAATAAGCACACCATGAACAGTCAAATGGTTCAATAAAATCAACAATTTCTTGAGCTTCATTTTTACTTATACCTTGATGAAACAATACATGTCTGTCTTCATCTAATATCAGGCCACCACTATAAGCAATAATCGCACAATGGAGGTCATTGTCTTTTAATATAGGGTAAATACCTGAAGGACTTCTAGCAGATACAATGACGAATGGAATATCCAAATTTTGAATAGCTTTTTTGGTTTTTGGGGTAACGATATGTGATGAATTAAGTAGTGTTCCATCCACATCACTAAAGATAATTTGATACATAATGCCTCCTATTTAATGAAGTTGGGATTGATTTCGTTATCTAAGAAATCATCCCAAGCTTCGTCTTCATTTTTGACTTCAACTTTAATACATGTTTCACCACTGATTTCTAGTAGCATTTCTTTTTCAATTTCAATATTAATGACTTGTTGATCAATAGTTGTAGATAAACATTTAGGAATCTGCAAGCATCGCGCCTTTAAAGTATCATCATCTTCATAGTCACGATTATCTTTTTTTGAAACTTGCATATCATCATTATAAGAGATTTGATATTTATCGACAATCGTATCTTTTTCCTCATGATAACTATACCAAACATGGATATCAAATGTTCCTTTAATTTTTGGATGATGATTTTTAATCAATGGTTCATAGTGGTGATTCGTCACATAGCATCCTAAGATTTCATCAGGTAATTGAGTTAAAGTAAATGTATACGTATTTCTCGATAGTTTTTTACCTTTCGCCACTATCGCCTTGGTATATATTTCACGTATGTTATTCATTATTCCACCTCGATATACTATATGACAAATTTCTTGTATTATGACAAGTAATCTACAAAGTTCCTATTTTAATATCACATTTTTACGATATCCTGTATCTTTATCAACGATATTTTCCAGCTGTTCATGATGATATAGATGTTGTAGATTTCTAATTGTTAGCTCAACAAAATATTCCCTACAGCTTTCCCACTCATAACCTCCAGAAACATGAGGTGTCATAAACACACGATCATAATCCCATAAAGTATCATTTTCATCTAATGGCTCATCTTCAACAACATCTAAACCAACTCCATAAAAATAACCTTCATCCAAGACTTTCTTTAAAGAAATGGTATCTATCGCACTTCCTCTACCCACATTGATTAATACACTATCCTTTTTCATAAGACGTAATCTTTCTGCATTCATCAAGTGATAGGTTGATTGATTTTGGGGTAGTGTTAATATCACAAAATCAGCTTGTGGTAATACTTCGTTGATATAATCAGTTGTGACTATTTCATCAACATATTTTAAAGACTCACAATGTCTTCTTTTTACTCCAATAATATAACAATCAAATGCTTTTAAACGCTTCGCTGTCTCATAACCTAAATCACCTAATCCTACAATTAATACAGTACTATGATATATTTCTTTACCACCTTGAATCATTTGCCATTGATGATTATTTTGGTTTTTCATGTAACCCATAAAATTCTTATTAATCGTAAGCATCATACCAATAATATGTTCGGCAATGGCTTTACCATAAGTACCTGATGCATTAGTAAGAATGGTATGAGAATCTAGGATATCATTTTCAATATATTGATCACTACCTGCACTACATAATAATATTGCTTTTAAATGTTTAAGATTTAAATTGATGTTTGGATTACCAACAACAATATCAACATTATCTATGATTTCTTGAGTCACATCTTGACTTCTCATATTTATAAATTCAAACATTGAACATGTTTTTTTAATTTTCTTTAATTCTTCTTCCCTTATAGGTGCTATATTTAATACTTTCATGTTATCCTCCAATGTCAAAAAAAGCAGGATTTAAAATCTTGCTTAATCGTTAAAAAATTCATTATAAATAGCTCTAATAGCATCCTCAAAATAGACATTTCTAACACCAATAATAATATTTAATTCACTAGAACCTTGATCTATCATTTTGATATTAATCTTTTGATTAGCTAAAGCTGTAAATATTCTTGCTGCAATACCACGACTGGCTTTCATACCTCTTCCTACAACTGCAATTAAAGCCAAATCAGACTCTAAAACTATAGAATCAGGTTGTACCGCGCGATGAATACCAGCTACTACATTTTGTTCCTTATCAATGAAATCATCTGTATTCAATACAATAGTCATTGTATCAATACCAGAAGGCATATGTTCAAAAGACAAATTATAATCTTCAAACACTTGTAAAACCCTTCTACCAAAACCAATTTCAGAATTCATCATTTCTTTTTCAATAGTAACTGTAGCAAAACCTTTTTTACCAGCAATACCTGTAATCACATGTGATGGTTTATGACAAGTACTTTCTACAATCATTGTCCCTGGATCTTCAGGATGATTGGTGTTTTTGATATTAATAGGAATACCTTCATTTTTAACTGGGAAAATAGAATTTTCATGTAATACTGAAGCACCCATATAAGCTAATTCTCGAAGCTCTCCATATGTAATTGTTTCAATAACTGAAGGATTATCTACGATCCTAGGATCTACAATCAAGAAACCAGATACATCCGTCCAGTTTTCATAAACATCCACTTTTCCATATTTAGCAACTATAGAACCAGTCACATCACTGCCACCTCTAGTAAATACTTTAATTCTACCACTTCTATCATTCAAAGATCCATAGAATCCAGGTATCACCGCATTTTTAACTGATTTCAATTTTTTCGTCAAATGACGTTCTGTCTTAGAAATATCATAATTACCATGCTCATCAATAAAAATAACATCTTTAGCATCAATAAACTCATAACCTAAATAATGAGCTAAAAGCTTACCATTAAGATACTCTCCACGACTAGCAGCATAATCTTCACCAATTTGATTTTCGAAATCTCTACGCATAATTTCAAAATCTTCATCCAAAGAAATATCCAACCCTAAACCTTCAATAATATCCGTAAATCTCTCTTTAATCTGAGCAAAAACCATATGCATTTCTGCTTCTGTTTTTGCATTATAAGCCTTATATAATAAATCTGTTACTTTTATATCATCTTGAAATCTTTTCCCTGGTGCACTTGGAACAACATAAATACGCTCTGGATCACTTTTAACGATATCATAAACTTTTTTAAATTGTCCTGCATCAGCTAAAGATGTACCACCAAATTTAACAACTTTACTCATACAATCCCCTCCATTTATGTATAAGAATCATACAACATTTATTTTATTAGTTCAATCATTTTTAAAAGTAATTTCACCAGTGATATCATTCATTTGCTCAACAATGGCTAAAGATTCAACATGATAACCTTGTTTTCTCAAATACTTTCCACCTTTTTGATAACCCTTTTCAATCACAATCCCAATACCAGCTATCTTTGCATGTGCTTGATCAACAATATCAATTAAACCTTTAACCGCTTCTCCATTCGCTAAAAAATCATCAATAATCAAAACACAATCATCTTCACTTAAATATTGCTTAGAAATCATGACCTCATTATTGATTTGATGGGTATATGAATATACATGAGTATGATAAACATCATGAGCTATATTCGATGTCTTGCTTTTTTTCGCAAATACAACTTTAACATTATCAAAATATTGAGCTGTCATCACTGCAACACCAATACCACTTGCTTCAATCGTCACAATTTTGGTAATCCCTGCATCTTTAAACAAACGATAAAATTCTTTTCCTATTTCATTTAAAAAAGCAACATCAATTTGATGATTCAAAAAACTATCAACCTTTAAAACATCACCACTTTTTACTATACCTTCTTGAATAATCTTTTCTTCTAATGCTTTCATACTAACTCCTTGAATATACTTTATTCTTTAATTCATCAAATATTTTATCATACATCTCATTATTAAATAATATAGGATAACTCATATATATGAGCGGTACATCTTTGACATTTTCTCTTAATGGTGGTTGAATGAAGAGATATGAACTTAATTGAAAACCATGTTTTTGATAGAAATGAACTCTATTTCTTGTTGTATCATCCACAATTTCTTCAACTTCTAAAACAATGGGTTTATGACATAATTCTTTCATATCTTCAATAATTTGAGAACCAATACCTTGTCCTCTATAGTTTTCATCAACCGCAAAGTGTTCTATATAATTATAATCATCAAATTCCCATAAAGTAATAACAC
>JAJQGQ010000143.1 GCA_021200395.1 Erysipelotrichaceae bacterium | reverse complement strand
CCACCCACACTAAACTTTAAAGGCTACCCTCTATCACACTAAAATTTAAAATGCCGATTTAAAGGATTGGCAACAATCCTTTTTTAAATCTTGAAATATAGACATCATTATGATAATATCTTTTTATTAAAGAAAAGAGGGATAAAATGACGAATATCATTCGTAAAATAACCGATTGGAAAGTCATTTTTGCTTTGCAGACAATTGCCTCATTGGTATTAATTGCTTTGTTGTTTAATTTAGGCATTCTTCCTATGAAATATGCAATTATTGCAATTGCCGTATTAGCAATTATTGATATACTTGTCGCACTATTAATGAAACCATCCAATGGTAAAGGAAAAGTGAGAAATGTTATAGGTAAAGTTGTGAGCTTATTATTAAGTATTTTACTTATGATTGGTTCTTTATATGTAGCTCAAGGAAATTCAGCATTAGATTCTATTTCAGGAACGACAACTCAAACCAATAGGATGGTTGTTGTAGTCCTTGATGAAAGTTCATATGAATCATTATCTGATATTAGTGGACAAACGATAGAAATTAATAATAGTGATGATAGTGATCATTTAGCAACTGCGATTGCAGCATTAAATGAAGAAGATTCTTCAATTGTTACAAGTGATGTTGGTGATTATGAAATATTATGTAGTGATCTCTATGATGAATCAACACCTGCTATCTTGATTAACGAAGCTAATTACGTATTTATGGAAAATTATCAAGAAGATTTTAGTAATGAAACGCGTGTTATCTGGTCTTATGATATTGATAGTGAAGTTGAAGATATTTCTAAGAATGTCGATGTTACAAATACAACGTTTACTGTCTTTATTAGTGGCATTGATACAAGTGGTAAAGTTTCTACAGTATCACGTAGTGATGTGAATATGCTGGTTACTGTTAATCCAACCACAAAACAGATTTTATTAACTTCTATTCCTAGAGATTATTATGTTACTTTAGCCAATAAAAATGCCAAAGATAAATTAACTCATGCAGGTTTGGCTGGAGTAGAAAATTCAGTAGCAACCATTGAAAATTTCATGAATATTGATATTAACTACTATGCTAGAGTGAACTTTACATCTTTAGTCACTATGGTTGATGCTTTAGGTGGTGTTTCTGTTTATTCAGATTATACTTTTACTTCTCGACATGGTGGTTATAGCTTTACTAAGGGCTATAATAGTGTTAATGGAGATCAAGCTTTAGGTTTTGTTAGAGAAAGATATAGTTTACCTAATGGAGATAATGATCGTGTTAGAAATCAACAATATCTTTTAACAGCAATGCTTAAAAAAGCCATGTCACCAGCTATTATTACGAATTATACGAGTGTGTTAGATGCTATTTCTGGTTCTTTTGAAACCAATATGACTTCAAGTGAAATTACAGCACTTATTAAGATGCAGCTTAATGATATGGCTGATTGGGAAATTATGCAGATTCAATTAACTGGTACTGGTGCATATTTAACAGGTGGTGCTTATATGCCAAGCAACAAGTTATATTATATGATTCCTGATGATGATAGTGTCACTTATGCTTCAGAGTTGATTCAGGCAATGGCTGATGGTGAAACGATTACTGTAGAATAAGAGATTTGGTTATCCAAATCTCTTTTTTGCATTCTTGATTTCACTATGCATATCATGTATAATTCTGGTGTAATGAAGGTGATGCAATGAAAGTTAATTATGAAATTGTAGGTGAGGGGTTTCCTATTGTTATGCTTCATGGTAATGGAGAAAATCATCATGAATTTGATCAATTGGTAGAGGATTTAAAGGATTATCAATGTATTCTTATTGATTCTTCTTATGATGGTCAAATAAGTTATCAGAAGCTTTGTGATGATGTGGTTGAAGTTGTTGATGCATTAGGATTGGAAACTTATGATGTGATTGGATTTAGTGATGGTGGGATTATTGCTTTAATGTTAGCTATGCAACAAGATAAAGTTTCACATATCATTACTTTAGGAGCCAATACCAATCCCCATATGATTAAGACATTTTTTTATATACAAAGTATACTTCGTCTTGTTTGTCTCATACCGTTTTGTCTTTATCAAAAGAATGCCAGACGATCATTTAAACTCACTAAAATGATGCTTACTGAACCTCATTTTACTTATGATTCTTTAAAAGAAGTGAAAATTCCTGCACTTATCATGGCAGGAGAATATGATCTTATTAAAGAATCTGATACGAAAAATATTGCAGAGGCATTACCTTATAGTGTCTTAAAAATTATTCCCCATGGAAATCACTTTCTACTTAGAGATTTTTATAAACAAACATATAAAGAAATACGTTTATTTTTAGATATATGCCATAAGGAGGATTGAATATGAAAGTATGTCAAGTGAGAAATGTTAAAATAGGTGAAGGTAAACCTAAAATATGTTTACCAATAGTTGGAACAACTGATAAAGAAATCATGGAACAATTGAATTCTTTTGAGAATTTAAAATATGATCTTATTGAAATACGTATCGATTTTTATCAAGATCTTAATGATATTCAAAAAGTATTATCCATATTAAGAGATATCAGAGTAGCTACTGTTAAACCTATATTACTTACATGTCGTTCCCAAAAAGAAGGTGGCCAATCAACATTAAGTAATGAAGACTATAAAGAACTTTTAAGAGAGATTATTTTAGCTCGTTGTGTTGATATGATTGATATTGAAGTGATGAGTAGTGATTATTTTATTTCATTATTGACAGGCATAGCGCATCGTAATAATACCAAAGTGATTATGTCTAATCATGATTTTGCCCAAACGCCTGATAATGATATCATCAAAGAACGTATCCTGAAAATGGAAAAGATGGAAGCTGATATTGCGAAAATAGCTGTTATGCCACAAAATAAAAAAGATGTTATGAGATTGTTGGATTTAACATTAGAAATGAGTGAACAATTAAGTATTCCATTAGTAACGATGTCTATGGGAGAATTAGGGGGCATTTCAAGAATGTCTGGAGAATTAACAGGTTCTGCTATAACTTTTGCGACAGGCGCAAAAGCTTCTGCTCCTGGTCAAATCAATGTGAATGATATGAATATTATATTAGAGGCTTTGCATCATGATTGATTTATCTCATGCTTTTTTAGCATTTGATCATTATATATCAAACTATGATACTTCTATTCCCTCTATTCATTTAAAGCTTGTTCATACTTATGAGGTTGTTAAGGTGTCTGATTATTTGTGTGATCAGCTTCATTTAAGTGAAGAAGATAAACAATTAGCAGCACTTATTGCTTTATTACATGATATTGGCCGATTTGAGCAGTGGATACGTTATCAAAGTTTTGCAGATTATAAAACAATTGATCATGCTTTATTTTCTAGTGATCTTTTGTTTCATCAGCAATTAATTAGAGAATTTATTGTTGATGAGCAATATGATGAGATTATAAAAAATGCTATTGAACAGCATAATAAATATCAAGTAGATGATGGTTTTGATGAAAGAAATTTATTATTTATTCATTTAATTAGAGATGCTGATAAATTAGATAATTTTAGAGTTAAGGAAGAAGAACATATGGAGAATATTCTTTATAAAACAGTTGAAGAAGTCAATCAAGAAACCATTTCTCCTAAAATATATGAACAATTCTCTCATCAAGAATTAATTTATGGACCTAATCGTATCACACATTTAGATATGTGGTTATCTTATATTGCTTTTATCTTCGATTTAAATTTCAAAGAAAGTCTGATATATATCAAAGATAACCATTGGGTAGAACGTTCCTTTTCGCGATTGCATCCTACGCATCAAGACACACTACAGCAATATCTTGACTTACAACAAATAGCATTGGATTTTATTGAGGCAAATGCATGAAAACAAGAAAAATGGTTTATATAGCTCTGCTTAGTGCTATCGCTATTATTTTACATATGGTGGATCATTATTTATCTGCACCATTACCCTTTGGTGTCAAGTTTGGTATTGCTAATATTATCAGTTTAATGGCTATTGAACTTTATGGTATTCAAGAAATGTGGATCATTAATATTATGCGTGTGATGATATCAGGATTACTTACAGGAAGTATTATGTCTTATCCGTTCTTTATGAGCTGTGGTGGGGTATTATTAAGCTCTATCGCATTATGTATATTACATATTTTTCATTTCTTTCCCATTGTTTCTATGTCTATTATCTCGGCTATTGCTCATAATATTGGTCAAATTATTGTGATATCGCTTATTATATCATCAACAGCTGTTGTTCCTTATATATTTGTGATGCTCATATCTGCTATCCCTACAGGAATCTTAACAGCGCTCATTGCTCAGGAGGCATTAAAACGCGTAAAAACATAGCTTTAAGCTATGTTTTTTAAAACTTCATCAATTAATCCATATTCTAAGGCATCATAAGCATTTAAGAAATAATCTCGATCCGTATCCTTTTTAATACGTCTTAAGCTTTGCCCTGTCATTTGAGCTAATAGTTTATTAAGCTTTTCTTTTTGCTTTAAAATATGCTTTGTACTAATCTCCATATCACTGGCTTGTCCTTGTATACCACCTAGTGGCTGATGAATCATGATTTCGCTATTCTCTAAAGCACTACGCTTTCCTTTAGCTCCTGCAGCTAATAAAAATGCTCCCATACTCGCTGACAAACCAATACTAATAGTGGCTACATCACATTTAACAAAATTCATTGTATCATAAATAGCGAGTCCTGCGGAAACACTGCCACCAGGAGAATTAATATACATATCAATATCACTACTACTATCCAATGATTCTAAATATAATAACTGACTAATAATAGAACTGGCTAAATCATCATTAATCTCACCACATAACATAATAATACGATCTTCTAGTAATCTTGAATATATATCATAAGCATATTCTTTATTATTTCTTTTTAAAATGACTGTTGGTATATATGGCATCTTGTTCCCTCCATACTTCATTATAGGGATTTTTTTGTATTTTATACATCTTTAGAATCTGTAATTTTTTTCACAATCCTTACAACTTTTATTGATTTATTTTCGATTGTAGATTATAATAGATACATAAGATTAAAAGGAGGATGTCAAAAAAATGGCAGTAAAAGTAGCAATTAATGGATTTGGACGTATCGGTCGTCTAGCATTTAGACAAATGTTTAATGCAGAAGGGTATGAAGTTGTAGCAATCAACGATTTAACTAGCCCAAAAATGTTGGCTCATTTATTAAAATATGATTCAGCTCAAGGTACTTATGCATTAGCTGATACAGTTGAAGCAAAAGAATCTTCAATCGTTGTAGATGGTAAGGAAATCGAAATCTACGCTAAAGCAAATGCTGAAGAATTACCTTGGGGAGATTTAGATGTTGATGTAGTATTAGAATGTACTGGTTTCTATACTTCTAAAGCTAAAGCTGAAGCTCATATTAAAGCAGGTGCTAAGAAAGTCGTTATCTCAGCTCCAGCTGGAAATGATTTACCAACTATCGTATTTGGTGTAAACGAAGGAACTTTAAAACCAGAAGATACAGTTATTTCTGCAGCTTCTTGTACAACTAACTGCTTAGCTCCTATGGCTAATGCATTAAATAAGTTAGCTCCAATCAAATCAGGTATCATGTTAACAGTACATGCTTACACTGGTGATCAAATGACATTAGATGGACCACAAAGAAAAGGTGATTTAAGAAGAGCTCGTGCAGCAGCAGTTAACATCGTACCTAATAGTACTGGTGCAGCTAAAGCTATCGGTTTAGTTATTCCTGAATTAAATGGTAAATTAATTGGTTCAGCTCAACGTGTACCTGTTCCTACAGGATCTACAACTATCTTAACTTCTGTTGTTGAAGGTGAAGTAACAGTAGAACAAGTTAATGCAGCTATGAAAGCAGCAACTACTCCATCATTTGGTTACACTGAAGAAGAATTAGTATCATCTGATATCATCGGTATCACTTATGGTTCATTATTCGATGCAACTCAAACTATGGTTAAACCATTAGACAACGGAACTACTGAAGTCCAAACAGTTTCTTGGTATGACAACGAAAATTCATATACTTCTAACATGGTTAGAACTATTAAATATTTCGCTGAATTAAAATAATCTTATTTAAAAAGTGAAGCTAAGCTTCACTTTTTCTTTTACTTAAATATTTTTTTTAAAAAGAAAACAAGTGACATTATCATATTTTCGTGTAAAATAATAGATAAGGAGGGATCAGGATGGTTAAGGTTATGTTAGTATGTGCTGAAGGGATGTCGGTGACATTATTAATGGATATTATGCAAAGAGAGGCTGATAGTCAAAATATCGATTGTTGCATTTATGTTGTTAATCCTCAGGATGTTCGAGCAGGTTATATTGAATATAATGTTGATGTTATCTTACTTGGCCCTCAGGTAGCATATATGCAAAAGCAATTGGAAAAAGATGTTGATCATAAAATACCAGTTGGAGTGATTAATGTTAAGGATTATGGCTTAATGGATGGTAAACATGTTTTGGCGGAAGCGTTGAAATTAGTGCATAATGATTGAAATAATACATAAATTACTTTAAGATGATTTCAGGAGGTGTAACCATGAAATCATCTATTATTTTAGGCATCATGATTCCTTTTATAGGAACAACTCTTGGTTCAGCTTGTGTTTTCTTTATGAAAGACGAAATGAAACCTTTAGTACAAAAGATTTTATTAGGCTTTGCCTCTGGAGTGATGGTAGCAGCTTCAGTTTGGTCTTTATTAATTCCAAGTATTGAAATGTCGGATAGTCAGTTCGCATTTATACCAGCTGCTGTTGGTTTCTTATTGGGTATGGGCTGTTTGCTCATTTTAGATAAAACTGTGCCACATATGCATTTGGATCATCAAGTGGAGGGACACAAATCTACATTATCTAATACAACAATGATGATTTTAGCCGTGACCATGCATAATCTTCCAGAAGGTATGGCTGTGGGTATTGTTTATGCGGGTTCCATCATGCATAATGTTGAAATATCGATGGCAGGGGCTTTGGCTTTATCATTGGGGATTGCGATTCAGAATTTTCCTGAAGGAGCGATTATTTCAATGCCTTTAAAAAGTGAAGGAATGAGTGGGACAAAGGCTTTTATATATGGGATGCTTTCAGGAATAGTGGAACCTATTGGAGCCTTGTTGACGATTATGTTGTCATCATTGGTTTTGCCTATTTTGCCTTATTTGTTGTCATTTGCTGCAGGTGCCATGTTATATGTGGTTGTAGAAGAGTTGATACCTGAAGGTTCTGTTGGTGAACATTCTAATGTGGCGACGATTGGTTTTGCGATAGGATTTGTTTTAATGATGATTTTAGATGTAGCATTAGGATAAAAAAATGTGTTATAATGAATTTGTGAGGTGGTAATATGGACTTACATGAATCAGGTGAAATGTATTTAGAGACAATTCTTTTATTGAAGACAAAAAATCAGTATGTACGCTCTATTGATATTGCCCATGAAATGAATTTTTCTAAACCAAGTGTATCACGTGCTATTAAAATCTTACGTGAAGGGAATTTAATTACAGTAGATAATAAGGGTTATATTGACTTTACTGATGAAGGTTTATTGAGAGCTGAAAAAGTTTATAATCGCCATGTAAATTTAACCAAATTTTTGGTTGGCATAGGTGTAGAGTCTAAACAGGCAGAGGATGATGCTTGTCGTTGGGAGCATATTATTAGTGAGGAAACTTTTCAGTGCATTTGTGATTATCTTAAAAAGCAATCTTAGTTGATTGTTTTTTTTGTTTTTATGTATTTATGAAAAGGATAGTCATTTTTATACGTTGCCAATAGTTTGTAATATGTGTGTTTTTATGATAAAATACATGCGAGGTGTACATCAATGGATTATTTAGAAAACAAGAAGAAAAGAAGAGTTAAGAAGGATATAATATATATTATTGCTTGTGTTTTATGTTTAGTTATTGGTTTATTGGGTGGCTATTTTATTCATGGCAATACGAGTAGCGACACTAATGATGCCACTATTTATGATGAAGTTGTGAGCTATATTGAAGAGCTTTATTTAGATACGACTGATAGTGAAACAGAAATAAGTGAGAGAATATTAAGTGGAATGGTTTCGGCTTTGGGAGATCCTTTTTCATCATATATGACCAGTGAAGAAACAGAGGCATTAAATACATCTATTGATGGGAGTGTAGAAGGTATTGGTGTAAGTTATACGACAGTGGATGCAGGTGCTTTAATCATGCATGTTTATCAGGATGGACCTGCGAGTAATGCTGGCCTTTTAGATGGTGATATTATTACTCATGTTGAAGGAACTTCAATTGCTGGATATTCCTCTGATAAGATAAAGAATGTGATTCAAGGTAGTAGTGGGACAAATGTTACTTTGAAGGTTTTAAGAAATGGTGAATCCAAGGAATTTACGTTAACGCGAGAAAGTGTAGAAACATCTGTTTATGGTGAGGTGCGTCGTTTATCATCACAGAGTGTTGGTTATTTACAGATTACGACATTTGGTAGTACAAGTGCAGAATTGATAGAAGTTTATTTACAGGAATTTGTTGAGGCTAATGTGAACGCTATTATTATTGATTTAAGAGGTAATGGTGGTGGTTATTTGAATGCTGTTATGGATATTTTAGATTTGTTTATTGATGAAGGTGAAACCTTATTCTCTATTGCTGATGTTAATAATAATACGAGTGTATATCAAGCTTCAGATAGGGAAAAATATCATTTTGATAAGGGTTATATTTTGGTAGATAGTTCAACGGCTAGTGCATCTGAAGTGATGAGTGCTGGTTTAAAAGAAAATTTAAATTATCAATTGGTTGGTGAAACAACTTATGGTAAAGGTATTGTACAAACACAAATTACTTTATCTGATGGGTCAACGTTAAAACTAACAACGCAAAAATGGTTAACGCCTGATGGCAATTGGATTCAAGGAGAAGGGTTGATACCTGATGTAGAAGTGAATGATATTACTTTAAGTGATTTCAAGATACCTGATATGAGTGATAGTTATCAATATGATGATGTTGATGATAATATTAGTTATATGCAGTTAATGCTTAAACAATTAGGATATGATATTGATAGAACTGATGGTTATTTTTCTAAAGATACCGAAACAGTTTATAAACAATTTGAAAATGATTATAACTTAGAAGTAGATGGAGTATTTGACGAAGATGATAATGCAATTCTTTTAAGTGCTTTAACTTATCAAATTTATCAATTAGAAACAGATTATTCTTATGAAAAAGTAGGAGAATTATTGAAATAGAGGTGGTTATATGGATTTTAAGCTTGTGAGTGATTATCAGCCTATGGGTGATCAACCCGCAGCAATTGAACAATTAGTGAAAGGTATTCATGAAGGTAAAAAGGAACAGGTATTATTAGGTGGTACGGGAACTGGAAAGACTTTTACAGTGGCGAATGTGATTGCCCAAATCAATAAGCCAACATTAGTATTATCACATAATAAAACGTTAGCAGGACAATTGTATTCAGAATTAAAAGAATTCTTTCCTGAAAATCGTGTTGAATACTTTATATCAAATTTCGATTTTTATCAACCTGAAGCTTATATTCCAAAAAGTGATACCTATATCGATAAAAATGCCCAAACCAATGATGAAATAGAAATGTTACGTTCATCCGCAATGAACTCTTTATTAGAAAGAAAAGATACGATTGTAGTAGCTTCTGTAGCATCTATCTATGGTTTAGGAAATCCTGATCAATATCGTGATATGATTTTTTCACTTCGTGTCGGTCAGGAAATAGATCGTAACGAATTATTAACATTTTTGGTGGATCGTCAATATCATCGTAATGATATTGAACAATCAAAAGGGACTTTTAGAGTTCGTGGTGATGTGATAGAAATTGTGCCAGGACATAGTGAAAGCTATTTAATTCGTATTGAATTATTTGGTGATGAGGTGGATCGTATTTGTGAGGTTGATCCTTTGACTGGTAAAATTACTGGAAGCTTTAAAAGTTATACTATATATCCTGCTTATGGATATGTCACAGCACATGAACAAATGCTTCATGCTTGTGACACTATTAGCGCAGAACTTAAAGAAAGATTAGCTTTTTTTGAAAAAGAAAAAAAACCACTTGAATATGAAAGATTAGATCAACGTACAAGACATGATGTGGAGATGTTAAGAGAGGTTGGTATGTGTCCTGGTATTGAAAATTATTCACGTCATATTGATGGTAGAGCTCCAGGGCAAAGACCTTATACTTTAATCGATTATTTTCCCAAGGATTTCTTAATGATTGTAGATGAAAGTCATGTGATGTTACCCCAAATTAGGGGTATGTATAATGGTGATCGTAGTCGTAAAGAAACATTGGTTGAATATGGTTTTCGTTTACCTAGTGCCTTAGATAATCGACCTTTAAGATTTAATGAGTTTGAAAATATTATTCATCAGGTTATTTATGTATCAGCTACCCCAGGTGATTATGAATTAGAAAATACTCATGGTGAATATGCTGAACAAATTATTCGTCCTACAGGATTGTTGGATCCTTTGGTGGAAGTGCATCCCATCAAAAATCAAATAGATGATATTATTAGTGAAATCAATGAACGTATTGAAAAAAATGAACGTGTCCTTATTACAACACTGACAAAACGTATGGCTGAAGACTTAAGTGCTTTCTTAAAAGAAACAGGACTCAAAGTCGCTTATCTGCATTCAGATACCAAAACCTTAGAAAGAACAGAAATCATTAGAGATTTAAGATTAGGTAAATATGATGTTTTAGTAGGTATCAATTTACTTAGAGAAGGCTTGGATATTCCTGAAGTTTCTTTAGTTTGTATTTTAGATGCTGATAAAGAAGGATTCTTACGTAGTGAAAGGTCGCTTATTCAAACGATTGGTCGTGCCGCTAGAAATGCTAATGGTAAAGTTATTTTATATGCTGATCATATTACTGATAGTATGAAACATGCGATGGAAGAAACTGCTCGACGAAGAGAAATTCAAGATGCTTATAATAAGGAACATGGTATTATTCCACAAACCATTCATAAAGAAATCAGAGATCTTATTCAAGGTAAAGAAAGCGTCGATGAAGCATCTTCATTATTACAAAAAGGTAAAAAAGCTTCTAAGAAAGCAAAACAAAAGATGATTGATGATATTGAAAAAGAAATGCGCGAAGCTGCCAAGGCTTTAGACTTTGAACGTGCTATGGAATTAAGAGATATTATGTTAGAATTAAAAGGTGAAATATGATTGATTATGATCAATTATTAATGCTTGATAAACCATCAATCGCTTTTAAACAGCTTCATGATTGTCATTCTTTACCTGACTATTTAGAAATCTTAAGTCAAACCAAACAACGTCGTGACTATCATCCTGAAGGAGATGTTTTGACTCATACATTGATGGTATTAGATGAAGGCGCTAAGTGCAAATATGAAAGTGAGCATCCTTTATGGTTTATGTGGTCATGTTTACTTCATGATATTGGTAAACCTATCGTAACAACAAGTGCAGGTCGTGCCCCATATCATAATGAAGCAGGGGTAGAGATTTTTAAGAATATAACTATTATTAGTGATGCAAAAGAACGTACATATATAGAAGCAATGATTATGTATCATATGCATCTCATGAATATGGCGAGAAATGATGCCCCTGATTGGCGTTATTTAAGATTGTTAAAACTCATAGAAAATAAAGTCTCATTAAATGATTTGATATTAATTAGTGTTTGTGATAAATTAGGCAGAGGTTATGTTGATTATGATCAGTTATCACATTTTTATGATTATATTGCAGATAAGCAAAAGCGTTTGGGAGTAAACGCTGTACCAGCTTTATTGACAGACGCTGATTTGGGCTGCTTTGGTAAAGATGTTTTTATGGAAGCTTATGAGTTACAGCTTCAAGGAATGAATAAAGAGGAAATATTAAGGAGTTTACAGAAAAAATATGTTAAGGGATAAAATTATTATAAAAGGTGCACGTGTTAATAATTTGAAAAATATTAATGTTGAAATTCCACGTGATAAGCTTGTCATTATGACAGGCTTATCAGGTAGTGGTAAAACTTCTTTGGCTTTTGATACAATATATGCAGAAGGGCAAAGACGCTATGTAGAATCATTAAGTGCTTATGCTAGACAATTTCTGGGTGGCGTGGAAAAACCCGATGTCGATAGCATTGAAGGTTTATCACCAGCCATTGCGATTGATCAAAAAACCACTTCTAATAATCCCCGTTCGACAGTCGGAACGGTTACAGAAATCTATGATTATTTACGATTATTATATGCTAGAGTAGGACATCCTTATTGTCCTACACATCATGTCTTAATAGAATCACAAACAATTAAGCAGATGTGTGATTTTGTGGATACTTATGAAGATCGTACAAAAATTCAAATATTAGCGCGTATGTGTCGTAATCAAAGAGGAACACATAAAGATTTGTTTGCCCAATTACTTAAAGACGGTTTTGTACGTGTTAAGGTTGATGGTGAAGTGAGATTATTGGAAGAAGAGATTGTTTTAGATAAAAATAAGAAACATAATATAGATGTTATAGTGGATCGTATTATTAAAAAAGATGGCTATCGTTCTAGGTTGGCTGATTCTTTAGAAACAGCATTGAAGTTAGCGGATGGAGAAGCTATTGTAGAGAATTTGGATGATCATACGGAAAAGCTATTTTCTCAGCATTTGTCATGTCCTTATTGCGGTTTTTCGGTATCAAAGCTAGAGCCACGTTTATTTTCATTTAATAATCCTTTAGGAGCTTGTCCTGATTGTAAAGGAATTGGAGTGAAGAATGAAGTAGATGATGATTTATTGATACCAGATTGGTCATTGTCTATTAATCAGGGTGGTTTAAGATATTTTAAAACATCCGTAGGAACTGATCGTATTGAATGGCAGAGGTTTTTGATTTTATGTGAAACATATCATATTGATTTAGATAAACCTTTAAAAGATTTTAGTAAAAAAGAATTAGATATTATCTTAAAAGGTAGTGATAAACCTATTAGTTATACGATTACATCAAGTTCAGGAAATGTTTCGAAAACGACCAAATATATTGAAGGTGTCAAAACACTCATTGCTAGACGTTACGAAGAAACTAATTCTGCTTGGGTCAAAGAATGGCTCGGTTCATTTATGGCTGAACATACATGTCCTACTTGTCAGGGTAGACGATTAAATGATCAGGTTTTAAGTGTTAGAGTCAATGGTCTTAATATTAGTGAATTTACCAATATGTCTATTGAAAAAGCTTTAGACTTTGTCAAAAATATGAAATTAAGTGATATGGAAGCACAAATTGCCAAGCTTATATTAAAGGAAATAGGGGATCGTTTAACTTTTTTGAATGATGTTGGTTTAGGTTATTTGACGATGTCTAGAAGAGCAGGAGGCTTATCTGGAGGAGAAGCACAGCGTATTCGTTTAGCAACCCAGATTGGCTCACGTTTAACAGGAGTTTTATATGTATTGGATGAACCTTCTATTGGTTTGCATCAAAGAGATAATGAAAAATTGATTCATACTTTATGTAATATGCGTGATTTAGGTAATAGTGTGATTGTTGTGGAACATGATGAAGAAACGATGCTAGCATCTGATTATATTGTGGATATTGGTCCAGGAGCTGGTATTCATGGTGGTCAAGTAGTAGCAGCTGGAACACCACAGGATATTATGAATTGTCCAGAGTCTATTACAGGACAATATTTATCAGGTAAGATGAAAATTCCTGTACCAAAGAAAAGAAGAAAAGGTAATGGGCTATATTTAGAGGTAAGAGGAGCTCAAGAACATAATTTAAAGAATATTAATGTAAAATTTCCATTAGGAAAATTTATAGTGGTAACGGGCGTATCTGGTAGTGGTAAATCGACCTTAGTCAATGATATTTTATGTAGAGCTGTTCGTGCTAAGCTTTATCGTTCTAAAGAAAAGCCTGGTAAACATAAAGAAATTAGAGGTTTAGAAAATGTTGATAAAGTGATTGAAGTATCACAAGATCCTATTGGTAGAACACCTCGATCTAATCCAGTCACTTATACAGGTGTCTTTGATGATATTCGTGAATTATATGCCAAAACCAATGAGTCACAAATAAGAGGTTATGATAAGAGTCGTTTTTCTTTTAATGTCAAAGGTGGACGTTGTGAAGCTTGTCAAGGTGATGGGGTTAAACGTATCAGCATGCATTTCTTGCCTGATGTCTATGTTCCATGTGAACAATGTGAAGGTAAACGTTATAATGAAGAAACTTTACAAGTCACTTTTAAAGATAAGAATATTTATGATGTCTTAGAAATGACGGTTGAAGAATCTCTTCAATTCTTTGATAATTTACCACGTATTCGTTCTAAACTACAAACGCTTTATGATGTTGGTTTAGGCTATATTAAACTCGGTCAAAGTGCCACTACTTTATCTGGTGGAGAAGCGCAACGTGTTAAATTAGCCAGTGAATTACAAAAAAAAGCAACTGGTAAAACGGTTTATATATTGGATGAACCAACCACTGGTTTACATAGTCATGATGTGGCTAGACTTATTGATGTTTTGAATCGTATTGTTGATCAAGGAGATACAGTTATTGTCATTGAACATAATTTAGATGTGATCAAAGTTGCCGATCATATCATTGATTTAGGCTTGGAAGGCGGCGATAATGGTGGTACAATTGTGGTATCAGGAACACCTGAAAAAGTCGCAAAATGTGAAGTAAGTCATACAGGACGATTTTTACGAAAAGTGTTAGAATAGGAGGATACGATGGCTAAATCTGTCAAAGTGAAGGATTTATTGAAACCTTCATTGTTTAAACAAATCACAGGTAATGAGGAAGCAACAGAAAGAGAAATCTATGTCGCGGAAATGAATCGACCAGGTTTTGAATTAGCAGGTTTTTTCAAGCATACTGATTTTAGAAGAATCATCTTATTTGGTGAAAAAGAAATTGCATTCGTTAAAGAGATGTCTAAAGAAGCTCAATTAGCTTGCTTTGCCAAGCTCGCTAATGACGAAACACCTTGTATTATTATTGCCAAAGGCTATCAATGCCCAGAAATACTTAGAAACATTGCTATTAAAAGAAACTTTCCTATCTTTGAAACAACTCAAGCTACAGGACGTGTTTCCATAGATTTAACAGCTACATTAGATGAAGCTTTAGCAGCTGATACACTCATCCATGGTGTTTTTCTTAATATCTATGGTAAAGGTGTTATTATGCGTGGTGATAGTGGGGTAGGTAAAAGTGAAATTGCCTTAGAATTAATTAAGCGTGGGCATATATTGATAGCAGATGATGCTATAGAACTTTATCATATTGGACAATCTATTGTTGGTAAACCACCAGCGGTTTTAAGTAATTTTTTGGAAATAAGAGGTATTGGTGTTATTGATGTTTCTAAAATGTTTGGAGTGGCATCAGTTTTGAAACAGGATACTGTTGATCTTATTATTCAATTAGATCGTTGGTTACCATCTAGGGAATATACACGTATTGGTGTTGAGGAAGATGATATTTTTGAAGAAATATTGGATGTTCAAATACCTAAGATTGTGGTACCTGTTACTGGTGGACGTAGTATGGCAGCAATTATTGAAGCAGCAGTTATGAATATGCAATTAAAAGATTATGGTTATGATTCAAGTAAGGAATTTGTCAATCGCGTATTGGACAATATTAAGAATAAGACAATATGACATTTTTTGAAGATTTTTCCACTTTTCTAACTATTGGCCCTTTTACGATAACATGGTATGCTGTTTGTATTTTAGTTGGTGCTTGTATTGCTTATTTTCTAGCAAGATATCGTTTTCAACAAAATGGTTATCGTACTGATATATTATCTGACTATTTTATTAATCTTTTATTGTTAGGTATTATTGGTGCTCGTATTTGGTATGTCATCTTTACATTTGATGAATTCTATGCTGCTGATCCTTTGGAAGTCTTTGCCATTTGGCATGGTGGCTTAGCTATTCAAGGCGGTATTTTTGTTGGGCTTATTTATAGTTATTACTTTTTTAAGAAACATGATATTCCTTTTCTAGTAGCTGGTGATTATATTATGCCAGGTGTTTTGATTGCTCAAGCATGTGGAAGATGGGGGAATTTCTTTAATCATGAAGCTTATGGTAGTGAGGTATCATTAGAGTTTTTACAAAATCTCCATTTACCAGATTTTATTATTAATAATATGTATATTCAAGGGGCTTATCACCATCCTACATTTCTTTATGAATCATTAGGTAATATTCTTTGTTTTTTGATTATTATCTTGATTATTAGAAGATTACAAAAGCATCAAGGGGTACAATTCTTTAGTTATTTCTTAGGCTATGGTATTGTAAGATTCTTTGTTGAAAGTTTACGTACTGATAGTTTAATGTTTGGTTTTATCAAAGTCGCACAACTTGTTTCTATTGTATTTATTATAGTGGGTATTGCAGGTATTGTTTATGTTCATATTTATGGTCAAAAAATAAAGAATCAGGATTCCTGATTCTTTTTTAACATAATGTTCATGTTTTTTTCATATTGATTGGTTATACTTAATCTATGGATGTTAATAATTACGTTTAATTAATCCATCAGCAAAACTAATAGGGATGCCAAACATGATACCTGTATCAGGATTATCAATACCTCCTAAAACTTCATCTACAGTTTTTCTAACAATCTCTATTTGACTATCTTTTACAATAAAAAATAAAGTTTTGCTTTCAGGTCTAGGATTATCCAAAAACAAACGTAAAGATCCTAAAATATAACTTTCATCTGAATCTCCTAATCGATTCATCATACCTGTAGATTCAATGATTGTACCCCCAGAGACTCCAGCTTTTTTTAACTTAGCTAGAAGATCATCCAAATAATCAATCTTATTTAATACAACTACTATAACTTGCATGTTTATCACCACCTATTCTATATTATATCGAATGTTTGATAAAATTGCTAGTTATTATCACAAAAATGAGTTA
>JAJQGQ010000283.1 GCA_021200395.1 Erysipelotrichaceae bacterium | reverse complement strand
CATCATATTCAAGCATGTTTAGAAGCTTATTTAAAAGAAATATTAATGAATTATATAACTAATAGAATTATAAAATATTTATCATATGATTATCAATTACCAATGCCACTTATTCAAATCAAAAAATATAAAGGACGATGGGGCAGCTGTTATTATCGTAACAATAAAGTAACATTTAATTTGGCATTAGTACACTTATCACCAGATCTCATTGATTATGTGATTATTCATGAACTCACTCATTTTCTATATCCTAATCACTCTACTCAATTCTATAAAGAAATAGAAAAACACATGCCAGACTATAAACAACGCATCCAAAGACTCAAGGAGGAACACGTATGATAACATCTACAAAGAATGAAACAATAAAACAAATCATTCAACTAAAACAAAAAAAATATCGTGATGAAACGGGACTATTTCTTATTGAAGGCTATCATTTAATCGAAGAAGCGAGAAAGAACCATTGTATTAAAACGATTATTACTTCATTAAATGAAACATTTAATGAAGATACTATTTATGTATCAGATAATGTTATGAAAAAATTAGCTTTTACGAAAACACCTCAACCAATCATGGCTATTTGTTGTAAGAAAGAAAATAATATTGATTATGCAAGTTCACGATACTTATTATTAGATCAGATTCAAGATCCTGGTAATTGCGGAACAATGATACGTACAGCTTTAGCTTTTGGATATCATCAACTGATTTTATCAAAGGATTGTGTAGATATTTATAATGATAAGGTTATTAGAGCGACTCAAGGAGCATTATTTCATGTGAATATTGTTTCTATGGATTTATGTGATGCGATTGATTTGTTGCATGAGCATCATATTGAGGTTTATGGGTCAGCTTTAGAAAATGGTCAGGATATTCATAGGTTTGAAAGAAAGGATAAAATGGCTTTTGTAATGGGAAATGAAGGGAATGGTGTATCTAAGAAAGTATTGGATAAATGTGATCAGTGCATCTATATTCCTATTGATGATATTGATTCATTAAATGTGGCGATAGCAGCCAGTATTATTATGTATCAGTTTTGTTAAAAAGTACTTGTTTTTGTGTAACAATTTGGTATAATTGAGTCGTTAAAACTGTGAAGAGGACTAGTAGATAAGAAAGAAGTCGTAGAGAGGGAAGTAAATGCTGCAAGCTTCCTGGCTTGATACTTATTGAATTCACCTTGGAGTGCGACTAATCATCGCCGTATGCATCGCGTTAAGAGCGAAAAGTGCACATATTCATGTGAATAAGGATGGTACCGCGATAACATCGTTCCTTTATGGAACGTTTTTTATTTTATAAGGAGGATTATTATGGACGAACTATTAAAGATTAAAGAGGAAGCCTTAACTAAGATTGATAGTTGTACAACACTTAAAGATCTTAATGATTTAAGAGTCTTTTATTTAGGTAAAAAAGGACCTATGCAACAAGCTATGAAATCAATGAAAAATATGGCTAAAGAAGAAAGAGCTTCATTTGGACAGGTTTCAAATAAAGTGAAACAAGAAATCACACAAGCTATTGAAGATAAGAAAGGGATATTAGAAGAAGAAGCTATTATTAATAAAATTAAAAGTGAAACAATTGATATTTCTTTACCAGGTAATAACTTACCAGTAGGAACAATTCATCCTCTTTCTATGGTTAAGGAACAATTAGAAGATTTATTTGTAGGTATGGGATATACAGTAGCTGAAGGACCAGAAGTAGAAACAGATCACTTCAACTTTGAATTAATGAATATTCCCAAAGATCATCCATCTAGAGATATGCAAGATACATTCTATATTGATGAAAATCTACTTATGAGAACACATACTTCTCCTGTACAAGCACATGTTTTATTAGCTGCTCAAGGTGAAGGACCAATTAAAGTTATCTGTCCTGGTAAGACATATCGTCGTGATGACGATGATGCTACCCATTCTCATCAATTCTCACAATGTGAAGGATTAGTTATTGGTAAAAATATTACCATGGCTGATTTAACTGGAACATTAGAATTATTTGCGAAAAAGATGTTTGGTGAAAAACGTGAAATTCGTTTAAGACCTTCATATTTTCCTTTTACTGAACCAAGTGTAGAAGTTGATATTTCATGCTTCAATTGTGATGGTAAAGGCTGCGCTATGTGTAAAGGTACTGGTTGGATTGAAGTTTTAGGTGCTGGAATGGTTAATCCGAAAGTATTAGAAATGTGTGGTTTTGATAGTGAAGAGTATCAAGGCTTTGCCTTTGGTATTGGTTTGGAAAGAGTTGCCATGTTGAAGTATGGTATTGATAATATTAGAGATTTCTATAGTGATGATTTAAGATTTTTAAATCAATTCGCTAGAAAGGATTAGTTATGAAAGCAAGTTTAAAATTATTAAATGAATATGTCAAAGTAGATGATTATAAACCTCAAGAAATAGCAGATAAGCTGACTTATATTGGACATGAAGTTGAAGGTATGGAAGCTTTTGCTCATGGTGATAAATTGGTTATTGGTGAAGTTGTAGAATGTGTCGAACATCCTGATAGTGATCACTTAAAAGTATGTCAGGTTAATATTGGGACTCAGGTAAATCAAATTGTTTGTGGGGCACCAAATATTGCTAAGGGACAAAAAGTTATTGTTGCATTGCCTGGTTGTGATTTGGGTGGTCAAAAGATCAATGCAGGTAAAATTAGAGGACAGGAATCTAATGGAATGATTTGTTCTATTGCTGAATTAGGTATTGATCAAAGATTATTAAGACCTAAGGATAAAGATGGAACACATGAATTACCATTGGATGCACCTGTAGGAGAAGATCCTTTATCATATATGGGTTATGATGATACTGTTTTAGATATTGGTTTAACACCTAATCGTGCTGATTGTATGGCTATGATTTCTTTAGCTTATGAAGTTGGAGCTTTATTAAATCGTGATGTTAAGATTCCTGAAATTAAGGAAATGGATGAATTAGAAAGTGATATTAAAGTTACTGTAGAAACTGATAAATGTCCTTTCTTTGGTGCCAAGCTTGTAAAAGGAGTCAATACCAAAGAATCACCTGAATGGTTAAGAACATATTTAATGGCTAGTGGCGTTAAACCTATTAATAATGTTGTTGATGTTTCTAACTTTGTGATGATTGAAACAGGTCAGCCAATTCATATGAACGATTATGATAAATTAAAGAAAAAAGAGTTTGTGATTAAAACTGGTTTTAATGAAAAA
>JAJQGQ010000259.1 GCA_021200395.1 Erysipelotrichaceae bacterium | reverse complement strand
ATTATCTTTGTTATAAGCTCTTCTTTGAGTTCTTATCCAAACACCTAATGCTTCACCATCTTGTGTTTTATAAGTTGCAGGTATATTGAGATCACCAAATTCATTTTTATAATCAACAGCTTTTTGATAAAATAAATTCCATTTATACTCATAAATATTCCATATCATATGAACAGAATTTAATAATGTTTCCTGTTCTTCAGACATTAAATTATTTCTATATCTCTTTCGCTGACCATTAATCCATTGACCCAACTTATAACCATCATTAGATACATAATCACGATTTACATCTAAATGCTTATATTCATTATAAAATTCCCTAGCATGATTAAATCCATCAAACCACTTTGTTTGAGTTATTTTATCCCAAACTATATGAATATCATTAAGCTTTTCTATCTTGTCTTTTGTAAGCTTGTTTTCTCTATACAATTGACGCTGTCTAAATAGCCATTGTCCAAGCCTTGTACCATCCTCACATACATAAGAAGATAAAATATTTAAATCATGATATGATTCATAGTAATCTTTAGCTTTTAGATAATAATTGTTCCAATTATTTTCTATATATTCCTGAATATTTATTGAATCTAATAAAACTTTTTGATTATTAGTTAAAAGATTAAGCTTATAATTATTTACCTGTTGTTTTATCCATAAATTAAGTGATTTATCATCCATATTGAAATCATGATATTGTTGATAATGTTGTTTGACTAAGTTATATTTTTGTTGCCAACGATATTCCTTAGAACTTTGCCATAACATGCCAATATCATTAAGTTCATCAATCATTTCCTGTGATAACTCACCTCTAGAATAATCTAATCTCCTTCTACTTAACCATTGTCCAATATCTATATCCTTATATGTAACATTCCCATAAACTTTTAAGTTTCCATACTCTTTATAATATTCTCTACAGGCATTAAGGTATTTGTCCGATGATTTTACTTTTTCGATACTCCAGATCATTCCAATAGAATCTAATAATTCTTTTCTTTCTTCAGTCACCTTGATTTGTGTCTTACCTGACGCATCCTGGCGATGTCTTCTAATCCATCGTCCTAATGCAAAACCATCCGCACACTTATAATCACTCGGAACATTCAAATTACCATGTTCCTCAAAATATTGCTTCGCTTTATTAAAAGATGCATACCATAAAACATCCTTCGATGATTCAAAACACATGCCTATATCTTCTAATAATCTCTTCTGCTCATCCATCAAAGTCCCTTTATTGTATTTATTCTTCATATTATTCAGCCATGTCTTAATCAATACACCCTTCTCACTCTTATAATCCTTAGGTATATTCAAATCACCATGTTCCTCATAATACTTCTTAGCAGCATCATAATTCTCATCCCATTGCTTGCTATGATAATCCCATATCATTCCTAAATCATTCAATGCTTCAATTCTTTCAGGTGTTAATATATGACCCTTAATACCATCACCATAATAGCTACGCATCCTTGTGAGCCAACGACCAAGCATTAATCCATCATCACTGACATACTGACTATTGATATTGATATCTCCATGCACATCATGATATTTCTTTAATGCTGTATAATACTTATGCCATTGCATATCATTCACATTATCAAAACGCATTCCTATAGCATTCAGCTTATCAATACGCTCCTGACTAAGACTTCCTTTTGCTGTATGATTATAGACCCTTCTTTGTGTAGATATCCATAAACCTAAATTATAGCCTTCCTCGCTTTGATAAGCCTTTGGTACTTCCAGATCACCATGTTTCAAATAATAATCCTTCGCAACGTTATACATCAGATCCCATGATGCTGATAATGATTCGTCCATCTTTTCAAATATATCGATGAAGTCTCTGACTTCATCATCAATCTGAAAATCTTCAACCTCTATCTCATTATCCATTCCCATCATATGATAATAATTCACGGCTATATCTATCTCTTCCTGTATTCCATCTATACTATGTATTGCTTCAAAATTATTCACAATATCAAAGATAATGGGATTCTTAGAAGAAAATGCTGACATAGCTCTACCTATCTGCTGACGATAGATGATTGGTGATACTGTTGGTCTAAATAAAATAACACCATCAATATCCTTCACATGGATACCTTCATTCAGCATATCAATACAAAACAACAGTTTAAGATGATCACTGTCATCCTTCTGGAAATCAATGAATTCCTGGCTTGTCATCGGATCATTCGCATACGCACTATAGATATGCATTACCTTATCTATAGGTGCAAACCATTCCTTTGACTTCTCTATCATTTCCTGCATATGCTTATATCCTGAACAAAAAACAATAAAACGACTATTTCTATTGGTAATATGTTTACTGAAAACCTCTGATAATCCCATAGACTGTTCCAGCTTACGTTTAAGGATTTCAAGATATTTCATTGCTTCATCTTTCGCTATTTGATTCTTCGCATTCTCTATCTTCTCTTCATAAGCAAGTATCTCTTCTTCATAGGAATAAAGAGATATCACATATTTAGGAGCCTTGAGAATACCTCTAACAATCGCTTCACCCAAAGTCATTTGAGATGCCACATTGCCATCAAACAGCTCATCAGCCATGTTTCTTTGATTATCCAGATAACGTATATTGGTTGCTGATAAACCCAGTACCATCGTTTCAGGATACAGTTCTAGAAGTGCTGTAACAGCCTTGCCCCATTCACTTGCTCCTGCACGATGAAACTCATCCATGATAATGAGATCAGGATGCAGTTCACCAAGATCTTCCATGCTCATTTTGATGAGCTTGGAATAAGTAATGAACGTCAGATTATCGTAGCCATCCTTATGGCCTATATTCTCCAGCTGTGTCTGGAAAATATAGTCACTGGATGATAACCAGCAAATATGCCAGTCACTATGTTCTTCAACAAACTTAAAACCAATAAAAGATTTGCCTGTACCTGTCGGATGAATAATAGCTGCCTTTCTTTCCTCTAAAAGCATAAGGGAAGCATCATCATAAGCCTTTTGATTATAATCAAATAACTCAATAGCCATTATCCATTCCTCCTTATAAAAAGCACATATAACTGTTTTTCGTGAAAATAATAATTCTACGAAATGCATTTTTACACAATATTTTAAAATATATAGCTCAAATGCCCACAATTACACGACCTATTATAGCTTTTTATCCAGAATTTAGCAACCATAAATCTTTTAAACTAATATATTTGACAATAATATGAGGATTTTGGCAAATATAATGACT
>JAJQGQ010000041.1:13092-17475 GCA_021200395.1 Erysipelotrichaceae bacterium | reverse complement strand
TTTTAAATGTATCAGCTACTTTCTTAATTTTTGCTTTCATAAAAGTCATATATTCATCACTTTGAGTAAATTCTATAAGTTCCTTCTTAGCTTCATCAAATACATTTTTTACATATTCGTCTCTTTTATTAATAAGTTTCTTTGTTCTATCTGTATGAATTTCAGAAATTTCAGAGGCTGCTTGAGAATTTATTTCCTCTTCTTCTTGTTTCAATTTTAAATCAGCATCTCTTTTTGCTTCTTTTTTCATAGAAGTATATGCTTCTTCTTCTAAAACTTTGACTTCTTCTAAAATAGCATTTTCTTCATTCTTAGCTTGTCTTTCAATTTCTTCTTTCATATAGAGATATATTTGATCAATATTTTGCATTCTATCTCTCCTATAACTTCACACCAATAGCTTCAGATACATAACCATCAATAGTTTCTCCTATTTTAGAGTTTCCATGACGATCAGGTATTTCTGTAATTAATGGTTTTTGTTGTTTTAACTTAATTTCAGATATAATGTCAGGACACATATTAACTAATTGAGTAGTCACTAAAATAATAGCAATGCTAGGATCTTGCATTTTTTCTTGTAACGTTTCTAGAAACGTTTGACGATCATGTGCAATAACACCTTCAATACCTACTAATCTTAAACCTACTAATGTATCGACATTATCACTGATTAAAAAGAATTTCATAATAAATTATAATGCGTTGATAATCAAGATTGAAATCAACAAACCATAAATAGCAACACCTTCACCTAAAGCAACGAAGATTAATGCCTTACCAAAGTTATTGTCATTTTCAGAAAAAGCACCAATAGCTGCAGGAGCAGCAGAAGCAACGGCATAACCAGCACCTAAGCATGAACAACTTGTAACTAATGCAGCAGCTAAGAAGCCTAAACCTTGAGCTAATGTTCCAGTAATAGCTGAATCAGCGGCATAAGCACTACTCATGGCAAAACAACATGTTAAGATAACTGCACCAAAGAAACCGCAAATATGAGTTGTAAGACGAATCTTTGCAGATTTTTTAGAAACTTTTGAAGTAAATACTTTAACTAAAGGTAATGATAATAATACAACAGCAACTGCAGGTAAAATAAATAACATTAATAAATTCATCTTTTTATCCTCCTAATTTTTATCTATCTTTTATTGACACAAAAGGAATACCTTTTCCTTCATAATAACGTGAAAACATTTCATAAAATTCAAGACGTAAAACTTGAATACCAACAACCAAACCTTCTAGTACCATAACAAAAGCATTTCCTAATATAACAACTAATAAATAGCCAATATTGATACTACCGCCACCAACCATTTCAGCTAATGTATATACGACAAGCATCATACCTGCATGGGATAATATAAAACCACCCACACGTAAAAATGACATTGTATTTGATATAAAGGTTAAAACAATATCAAATAATTCAAAGAATGATGTGGCAAAATAACCACCTAATCCTTCAGGGAACATCGGTTCACCTTCCATTTTATGTTCCAATGCTTCCTTTAAAAACATCAATAATACAGGTAAAGCAATACAAATAATATAAAATGGTAATCCAATAAATGGTAAATCAACACCCATCATCATATCAAGAACAACTAACAATACAGATACATAGAAAACGAGCCCTGAAACACCATTTTGCGAAAATAATGCTTCACCTATATTTTTCTTCTTAATATTCAAATAAATATTGAATCCCATCGCAATTAATATCAATGCTACACCAGTACCAACTGCAATCATCAATAATGTCATCGTATTACTTGATTCTAATGGTAATAATAATGGTGTTGCAAATAACTGAAACAACTCCTCACTACCAAATATAGAACCAAACACACAACCAAAAATCACACACGCTATCGCTAATCTCATACCAATTGCTCCAAGTTTCATACCCTTCCACTTATAAGCAATATAACCTACGATAGCTAAGATAATTCCTTGTCCAATATCGCCATACATCATTCCAAACAAGAATGTATATGTAATAGCGACCAATGTTGTTGGATCAAAGTCAGTATAACTCGGTACACCATACATTTCTACAAACATACTAAATGGTTCAGAAAACCAATTACTTGTAAGCTTGGTAGGCGGTGTTAAACGAGAATCACCATTAGCTGGTTTAATTTCTACATGAACATCATCCATTGTTTCAAAATCAGCTTTAATTTCTTGTGCTTTCTTTTCTTCACAAAAGCCATATACTGCAGCAGTATCACCAAATACAACAACATATTTTTGTGCATCATATGTTTTTGTAAGTTTCTTAGAAATACTATAGATTTCATTTAATCTTGGTAAATTCTTATTAAATAAAGCTTGTGTACGTTCATCTAATACCTTCATATAGTTTCTTGCTGTATCGTTTTCTTCTTTTAATACTTGAAGAGCTTTATCAGGTGTTCCATGAACAAAATCAGGAATATCAATTTGTTCAAAGTATAATGAAGAAAAGATATTATCAATTTCAGGTGCTTTATCTAAAGTCACTAAGTAACCACAATATGTTTCTTTTTTATCTTTATGAAGTATTTTAAATAAGAATGGATACTGTCCATAATAGTCTACTTTTTCTAAATTAGATGTAGGAATACGTCCAAATCTGACTTTTAAGTATTTACAATTAAGCATACTATCAAAATCAATATCAGCATTAATCATATGTTCAAATTGAGTAATAGCTGTTTCGTTTTCCTCTATCATCTTTACTAATTCATTCTTAACATTTTCATTTTTCTTAACTTCTTCTACCATATTACAAAAATCAGTATCTGCTTGAATAATATTAAGTCTTAAATTATCAACTTCCTGATTTTGAATATCTAAATGGTATTTATCTCTTATTTCTTCAATATGATCTATTAATCCTGCATAAGGATTTTCTCTATTTAATACTGATAAACCTTGTACAGAATCAGCAAATTTAGAAGCTGGTTCAGGATGAAAATCATCTAGATTTATGAGCTTTAATAAGAGAGCATCATATTGACTACTTGGAAATTCTATTTCCAAAAGCTTTAATTTTGCTATTGCCATACATTTTTTCCTTCCTTATTTTTCTCTTTTATGACGAATTAATGTAACTATTAATCCCAGGATTGCAACTACTACAATAGCAACTGGTAACAATGGAAAATGGAAAATATTTTCTAATAGGCTTAACAAATAAACCATGACAAGATATATCAAAGCAATACTCAATACACCTTTTGAAGATAAATGATTGACAATCTCACACTTGTCTCTCAATATTTGAATACCTATTGTTCCTACAACAAGTAACGTTACACCATCAATTATTCTAAATAATGTATTAAAACCAATAATTTCAGGATATAAACTTATACAATAGAAAACATTACCATAAATACATCCACCTAATACTGTCGCAACACCCAACGCAAGAAATAATCGTCCAATTTTCTTGCTACGCATAAATAATCCAATAAGAACCATTATAGCTCCTATTCCTAAATCACCAAAAAACAAAGCAAATATACCATAATAAACATAAGCATAGGCATAAACTGTATTTTCATCAATACTTTCTTTCCTTATGTGACTTAAAATCTCAAAAGGTTCTACGAATTTTGCATTTTGAACAACCTTCGGTGCAAAAATCTGTTGTTGTTCTAAAACATCTGCAGGCAAGATCTGATATTCTAAAGAATCAATACCTTTGAACTGTTTTTTAAGATTTTTTACAGCATCTTTAGGCGTAAAGCCATAAACACCATATTGATTTTTAAAATCAATCACATAAATCTTATATTCTTCTTTTTTAGATAAATAAGAAGCTGTGGCATACATTTTTAATAATTCTTCTTGATGAGATATTCTCAATTGATCCATCTTTAAGTTCATATTTAAGATATACGATTGCATAGCTTCTACTTCACTTTGTAGTTCTTTTTTTGCTTCGTCCATCTTGCCATGTACAAAATCTGGTATTTCTACTTTTTCAAAGCCTAAACCCTTAAAATAATTATCAACTTCTAATAAGTAGTTATTTGTCACAATATAACAGCACCAAATACTATGTTTATCTTGACCTAATTCATAAAAGAATACAGGATATTTATCTAAATATTGAAGTTTATCTTTATCTGTTGCATCAATTCTTCCTAATCTCATGCTTACATAATGACATTCATTTAACTGATCAAAATTAATTTCCTCACAAGTCATATGCTTAAGCATTCCTAGAGTCAATTCATTTTCATGTTTTTCTGTTTCTAATTGGTGAGAAACATCTAAAATTTTCTTTATTTCTCTTTCTAATCCATTTAGATAAATTTCAGCTTTTTTTATATCTAATGTATCTTCATGATTATCTTTATTTAAATCTAATTTTAAATC
>JAJQGQ010000041.1:5458-13082 GCA_021200395.1 Erysipelotrichaceae bacterium | reverse complement strand
TATTTTTTCTATACGCGCTATTAAATTATCATAACTTCTATCCTCATCTAAGAATCCAACTTCTTCTGTAAATATAATATCTGAAGCTTTTTGGGGATAGAAATCAGTAACTTCCATTAATTTCATAAGAACTTTGTCTAAATGATGAGCATCAAAAGACATATTCATTAATATCATTTCATCTTTCGCCATAATAAGCCCCCTAATATATTAACATTGAAGCAATTTGATTAGCTGGTTCCCCATATCTTAAACCTTCAATAATATGTTTAAGATTATCAATTTCTTCTTGAAATACAAGTCTATAAGTCATAAATACAAGAGCACTATCAGTAGAGAAACGCATATATCGTTTGGCCAAATTATATTGAATCTTACCTGTAAAATATTCTATATAAACAAATTCATCGTCATCAACATAAAGTTTATATGGTGAGGCTGCAAGCTTTGCTAAAAAGTCGCTCGCATCTTTAGCTTCAATGAGTTCATTCATAGTACTTTTAGGAATACGACTATATTCCATAAATAATGCCTGTCTGATTTGTTCAGATGGTGCATTGAAATATTTCTTTAAACGATAGATTTTCGTGATATTCTCTAATTCAATAGATGTATTCATAATATTTATCAAATCATTACGCTTTTTACCTTTGAATAGATCATTAACTAAAGCAAAATATTTTTGATAATATAAACGTTTTAATTCTACTTCCATCATATTAAAATCAATTTTTTGATTATCCTCACTCTTAAATTTCTTTAATATAGAATAATAAGAAGTTGACTTTAATAATTGTAATAAACCATCATAATCATTAACAGTTAATAATCCATATAAATTAAATGAAGCATATTGATTAATATATCCTGGAATATCTAATTCATAACCACTATAATATTCAGATTCTATTAATCGTGCTTTAGCTAGAATAAGCTGGATTTCTATTTCATTAATTTGTAATGTATAGAAAGGTAAATCTTTTTTATTAGCATATCTTAACAAACGTATAAGACGATTAAAGATTTCTTTATCTAATAAAGCTTCTAATTGTTCACGATGAATATTCGTATCTTTCAATTGTGATAAAACATCGCTATAGGCACTATCACTTTTCAAATAATTAACCAAATCATTGATGTTTCTACGTTTCAATAATTCTTCATAATCTTGCTCCGTTAATCTTTGACTATACATAGCACGTGCTTTAGCAAGAATGGCATTTGATGAAAAAGATCCCATACAATCACCTCTTTCTATATTTCCTTACAGTGAGAAACGATGGTTGAAACCCACTCATCTTTTTTAGTTTCATAAAGACTAGAGAGTTGACTCAATGATTCCTTATATTCTTCTTCATTTTTGGCTTTGGTTTGCTGAATTTGCGTTTCTAATTCTTTTTTACGAGCATCAATCTTTAATTGATATTCTTCAATAAAAGAATCATAGATTTCTTTTTTCTTAACGTTCATTTGACTTTGAACATCTAATTTCTTCTTGCGTGCTTCTTCAACACGTTTAGAACACTCTAAATCTACTGAAACGATATCATGTATAACTTTATCCAAAACATATCCCTCCTTCTCTTTTTCGCTAAATAATATACTCTTGTTTAAAGCACAATTCAACTAACTTTATTAGTTATTTTGTTCCTTAAAATAATCTTATAAAATTAAAAATAATGTTGATATAATCAACATTATTTTACGTTATGATAATTTGTTAACAATATTCGTCACCAAATTCTTAACAAAAAACTCATTTTCACAATATCTATTAAGAAGGCGAAGAGTACCACGTCCAATTGCTACCCTGCTTGTCTAAAGCGATTGGGCGTGGATGAATTCGCCTAATCATTTATCTTTTGATTTTGAATATACTTTGCCACAACTGCTTCACTCCTGTCACTTACTGTTCCTACAAAATATGACATACTCCAAAAATAAGGCTTCCAATAATATGGTGCAAGGAATTCAGCGTGATTTTTTCTCATTGTTCTGGAAGACCCTGTCTTGTATGCATTCACAAATTCAGATAAGCTAATCTGAGGCGGTGCTTCAAACAATATATGAATATGATCCCTGTCACAGTTAACTTCAATAATCACAAGTCCTCTTTCTTTAAAAAAATTTTTTGTATATTCAACAAGGTCTTTTTCCAGTTCTCCAACCAGTACAGGATGCCTGTATTTGGTTATCAGTACAAGGTGGTACTGAAGCAAAAAGCAGCTGTGCCTGTTTGTATAATAACCATTTCTGTTTTTTCTCATTTTTCCCATATGTTCTCTTCTCCTTAGTTAATTATTTGCAAATTTAATGTTTACAACCAATTGTATTTATGATATAATCATATTATAAAATAGTTGTGATTTCAAGTACTATTTTTTACGAAGCTAAAATATCAGAAGGAGGTGAACAACTTATGTCATATTCTACCATTCAGTTTAACATCAAACAGGGTGATGATTTTTATAAGTACTGTGATGATGTAACACATGTTGCTAACAATCTGAGAAACGCAACGCTTTTTCGTATTCGACAGATATTTACCCTGACTCATAAGGATAGAAAGGACTGGACACCAAATGAGCTTGAGATATATGAGGAAGCATGCAATGCTGCCCGTATGTATCCAAAAGACTGCTTTGTCCCTGATAAGAACAGATATGCCTTGACTTATACTTATCTTGAAAAGATGATGCGTGCCAACAAGAATCCAGATTACTTTGACAAGCGTATGGCCATGCAGATATCCCAGCAGGTGCTGAAATGCGTTGTGAATGAGATGGATTCATTTTATAAAAGTTTGGAATCCTATTATAATGATGACTCAAAATTCAAGGCAAAGCCAAAGCTTCCAAAATATAAAAAGTCAGGAAGCAAATACACAACGAAGCTAACCAATCAGGACTGTGTTATTTATAGCAATGCTGATGGGACACATAGTGTTAAGCTTCCGCTGATTAAAAAAAGATACAATATTGGTGATACTCCTGTTGAAGGAAAGAAGCTGAAAGAAGCAAGAATAATCCCATATCATGATATTTATATACTTTCACTCGTTTTTGAAGATGTTTCAGAAGTAGAAATGGTTAGTGAAAAGCCAAAGCGCATATGTGCCATTGATCTAGGAGTTAATAACTTTGCAGCTATAACGAATAACATAGGTAAAGAATGCCTGTTATTCAAGGGCGAGGTTATAAAGTCAAAGAATCAGTGGTATAATAAGCAAATTTCCAAGCTTAAAAGTGAACAGACAGCAGGGACGCCAGGAAAATCACAGAAGTTTGTATCAACACCAGAATCAGATAAGCTATGCGTTTATAGAGATGCATGGATGAGCGATTATATGCATAAGTGTGCAAAACGTATCATAGACTGGTGCAAAGAAAACAGTATTGATACAATCATTGTTGGCGAAAACAAGGAATGGAAACAAAATATTGATACAGGAAAGAAGAACAACCAAACGTTTGTAAGCATACCATTCAATACCTTTAAGGCAATACTTGAATACCTATGTGAAAGAAATGGAATACGATTTATCAAACAGGAAGAAAGCTATACATCAAAGGCATCATTTCTGGATAATGATGAAATACCTGTATATAAAGCGAATGATACTAAAAAGTATAGATTTTCAGGGAAAAGAGCTCCAACAACATTCAGCAATGAATTTGGTGAACATTCTAGAGATAATGGCAGTGGTTATAGAGGATTGTATAAAACTAGGAATGGAACAATCATTAATTCAGATTTAAATGGATCAGCCAACATAGGAAGAAAATGTATACCAGATATGTTTACAATGGAAGGTGCAATACTACCAGATTTTAAGAATGTCAAAGCATACAAACATCCTGATGAGTATTTTGAAAAGGAAAATCGAGAGAAACAGCTAAAAATGCAATCAGAAAAAGGAATCAGCAAAAGCAAACAAAGAAGAATAAATAAAAAAGAGAAAAAACTTATAGCAAAAGCTGTTTAAAAAGTAGTCCAGAAATAGGATAGTGCTTCGTGAATAAGCACTGAGCCGACGCTCCGAAGAGGAACTAGAAGCCACGCCCATGGGCGAAGTGACTAGCGACGACTTTGGACGTGGTAATTCACTTAAATACTATATACAATAATATTGCTAAGGATGTTCCACCTATCATATTACCAATAGTCGATAACAACATATGTAATGGAATCATCGCAATATTGATAGAATTTCCTAATAAACCAACACCCATCGCAAATATACCCGCATTTGCAATACAGTGTTCAAAGCCTGGTAAAACAAACGCCATGACCATAACCATAATAACAATAAGTCTAGCTGTATCCCCTTTAATTTTTACCCCTGCATAAGCAGCAATACATACAATGAAGTTACAAAGGATTCCTCTAATGATTAATTGTAATACATCAAAATTAAGTTTAGCGTCAATCAAACTTTGCAAATAAGGTTTTAATATACTTGTTTGCGAACCACTCATAATAAACAACCAACATATAAATCCTATACCCAAACAATTTCCAATATAACAAGTTACCCATGCTGGTATAATATCTCTTATTTTTAATTCACCATTTAATACAGGCATCATTGTTACGTAACAATTTCCTGTAAACAACTCTGCTCCTAAAAAAATAATAGCTACCAAACCAATACCAAATGAGCCTGCTACAACCACTTTAGAAACTGCTGTATTATCACTAAACAACGCTCCCAATGTATAAGATATAATGGCAGCGATACCTAAATACAATCCTGCTATAAATGCTCTTGTAAAAAAACGCCCTGGATCATCCTTCATCATTTGACATTTTGTCTTACCTATTTGACTCAATACTTCTACATCGTTCATATACTTACCTTAATGTTGATATACCCTTTTCTAATATTTCTAATTGTAATAAAGTTTGCTCACGTGTTACTAATGGCTCTTTGCCATTAATAATTGTTTCATATAAAGCATCATAATATTTTGCATAATCTCCTACTTCAGAAACAACTTTCTCCTCATGATAACCATTTTCATCATAATATACTAATGTTCCATAATCACTCGGTAAATCAATACCAAAGCCATCAGATCCAGGCATATAAAATAACTTTAAATGTTCTTCTTGTTTATCTTTCTTAGCTTTTTCAAACATACCTTTTTTACCATAAACAATAAAACTAGGTCTATCTTTTACTCTAAAATAACTAGATTTTACTGATACTTTCAATGTTCCATAATACAAATCCAAATCAAAATAATCATTAAATCTTCCTTCACCTAATAATTGTCTAACATCAAAGTGGATAGAATCAGGTTTACCAAAATAAGAAATCACTTGATCTAATGTATGACAACCATGTCCATATAAATAAGAATTGACTTTAGAGAATTCATGAATATTTTCAGGAATCTCTGGTCTATAATAATCAAAATGCATTTCTAATTCTAATAAATCTCCTAATTTTCCTGATTCAATAACCTTTTGCACTGTTAAAAAATCACTATCAAATCTTCTATTTTGGTAGCATTGTACAATCACATGATTTTCATGAGCTAAATCAAACAATTCCTTAGCTTCTTCATAAGTTTCACAAAATGGTTTTTCAACAACACAATGTTTATGTGCTAAAATAGCTTTTTTAGCATATTCATAATGAAATTGTGAAGGTGTTGTAACAACAATAACCTGTATTTCATCATCATTTAATAAGTCATCTAAATGATCAGTATAAATCACACCTTCAATAGGCTTCCAGTTTTGATGTCTTGCATAGATTGATTTAATTTTAATTTTATCTTGTCGTGTTAATACATAAGGGACATGATAACGATTTGTGCTTTTACCATTACCTATATATCCAATTACTAATTTTTCCATATTTTCTTTCCTTTCATTATCTTTATTATATCGAAAGAAATGTTAAAATTGAAGTATCATCTTTATATTTATGAAGTGATTTGATATAATTTGAAACAATGGAGGAAAGATTATGCTTATTAAAATTAATCGTGATAATATTACAAACGATACAACAAATCATACATTAACTTATTCTATAGATGAAGACACGAGATTTTCGGATATATTCTCAGATTTAATAGAGGATGGTTATTTCTCTAATATTTCACAAAATAATGTTGTTTGGACACTAACATGTGATAATAAGGATATTGTTTCCTGGAATACTTATGATAATCAGATGCTTCCTTGTATTCCTCTTAATGAGGGCGTACAAAGTGAAGCATATCTTTTAAATGTTCAATATTTAATGAATATAAAAGAAATTCATTTTAAATACTATTCTTCTCCAATTGATCGAGCTAAATATCTTTTGAAGAAATATAAAGGTGATAAAATGCTTATGCAATATGAAGGTTATATGCATGAATATTTATCTTATCATATTGATAAAGAATTAGAAGAAAGTTGGAGAAACAACAAGTGACTTTAGAAAAACAAAGAAGAGGCTTCAAATCACTTGTTACAATGAAGGAATGATTTATGAAAAAATTAAAATATATTTTTATAATCTTATTATGCATAATAGGTTATATACTAGCTAATGCCTTTAGTATTTATACTTATAGTTATAAAGATGAAGTATGTCAAGCAGATGTAGCAATTGTATTAGGTGCAGCGGCCTATCCCCATTCTATATCTCTTGTATATCAAGAAAGAGTGAATCATGCGATTGATTTATACAATGAAGGTTATGTCAATAAGATTATAATGACAGGAGGCGTAGCTGAGGGAAATGAGTTATCTGATGCCTATCAAGCTAAACAATATGCTATTTCCTGCAATGTTCCTGCTAATGATATTTTACTTGAAGAAACATCAACCATTACTCAGGAAAACCTAGAATATGCTAAAACAATTATGAATGAATATAACTATACAACAGCCATTATTGTCAGTGATCCTTTGCATATGAAAAGAGCTATGGCTATGGCTAAAGATTGTGGTATTACTGCCTATACATCCCCTACTCCTACAACAAGATATCAAACCATCAATACCAAATTACCTTTTCTAATAAAAGAAACAATTTATTATATTGGTTATAAATGGTATCACCTGTTTTCACAAATTTAACGTAATGTCCAATAAGTATACAAGAAAGGAAACATGAAATGATTGAATTAGATCATATGAGAAAAGTCGATTTTCTCATAAAAGGATTACCAGTAAAGACTAGAAGAAGATTCTTTAAATTAATGAATAATATTAATCCTGTTTCTGTTGAATATCTATTAGATAAACCAAATAATTATAAACTATTAAAAAGCATGAACTATACAGATGAAAATATTGAAAATTATCTTACTAGAAAAACTATTGATTTTAAAGCTGTGAATGATTTTATGCTCGACAATAATCGTTATCCTATATTTACAAATCCTAATGATACTTATCAAAGTTCTATTGAATATCATGAACTTATAAATATGCAACCCATTGAAAACTTAATCAATGAATTTGGATGTAAATATGCAAATTATGTACCAAAAAGTTATCAATTACTCAAATGTCCATTAGATGATTATTTAGAAGAATTACCACCAGAAGCAATCAAAGAATTCTTTAAACTCATGCATGATATCAATCCTTTAAGACTCAATACATATGAACA
>JAJQGQ010000041.1:0-5448 GCA_021200395.1 Erysipelotrichaceae bacterium | reverse complement strand
TATCTTAGAGATTATCCACCATTAAGATTCTTTGGTTTACATGATAGTAATGATACCGAACGTAACAAGGCCAAAATAAAAATATTAGAAGATATGAATAAGTTGATGATAAAATATCATAAAGAACCTATTATCTCTAATCCAACTGATATCAATCAATCAGCATTAGAATTTAAAAACCATATTATAATGAAAGTGGGAGAATAATATGAAGAAAATAATGATCTGTTTATTACTAAGCATGGCACTTATAGGGTGCCAAAGTAATAACGAAACCGAAAACAATGAAACAACAACACAAAATGATACGACTGATACAAGTACCGAAACAACAAATACACAAACTATCGATGCTTATGATAGTATCATCGAAGAGGCAAAAGATAGCACTTATAACTTAGGATATCTTTTAAAAGATATTGATAATAATGGTATAGATGAACTCATTTTAGGTGAATATCCTAGTGATGATGATAGTAGTTGGAATGAAGTCATTTATGATATTTATACCATTGATAACAATGAAATTATCCATGTAGCAGAAGGTGGCGAAAGAAATCGTTATTATTTATGTGATAATGGATTGATTGCTAATGAATGTGCTGATAGTGCCTCATATTCTACTAATGCTTATTATATTTATAGTGATAACTCATTAACACTTAGTGAAGCTATTATATATAATAGTGAAGCAAGTATTGAGTCTCCGTGGTTTTATACGACAACGGATTTAAATGATTGGAGTCAAAATATCAGTGAAGATGAAGCATTAGAAATAATGAGTAGTTATACATATATACAATTAGAATTAGAAAAGATATAAAAACGATTAGCATATTGCTAATCGTTATCTTTTTCTTGGTGTAGATATCATATAAATCCCAATAAAACTTATAATAAGAGGCCAATAGGTCTGAACAAGAAGTTCCATTTGATAAAATAGTTCATTTTGACTACGATTTTGATCAATTGTTAATAATACTCCAAACATCATGAGAATAATACCCATATTTCTTCTTATATTCATAGCTATCACCACTATTATTATAGCTATTATAAGTGTTGAAATTTGTTAAAGTATGCCTTGATATACATGATAGAGTTCTATAGCATAATAAACCATAGCTACAACCATAAATAGTGAAGTAACTGTTATCATGACACTTGCTATAGCCGTATTTGGCAAATAGAAAGCTATTAAAGCAATCGATACGACGAAAAACAATGCTGTCGCTATTTTACCTGGAAGTTGGGCTTGATTGATATGTCTGCCTGTCTTCCTATAAATATAGTAACCAATGAACAGTAACATACCATCTTTTAACAATATAATAATCACCAATAATGTATACAAATGATATGTAGACATCAACGCTATGGCAACAACTAATTGCGTTAATTTATCAGCTATAGGATCTATAAGCTTTCCTAATTCGGTAATCATATTAAACTTTCTAGCTATCATGCCATCAAAAAGATCACTTAAACTTGATAATACCAAAATCCCTGCTGATAAAAAATGATCCTGTTGAGATTCAGCATGAAAATAAACATATATAAAAATTGGCACAAGTGCAATTCGAAAATAACTAAGTATATTTGGAATAGTAAATATTTCTTTTTTTGTGAACATAGTATCCCACCTTTTTAACACAAAACTATTATAGTGAAAACAAATCCTTAAGTCAAATATTAATCCATCTATACAAATAAACTAACATATTATTTACAAAAAAAAGAAGATTCTTAGAATTTTAAGAATCTTCTAATTGATACAAAACTTCCAATAAGACCAACACCACTACCTAATGCCACCAAAATACCAGAACACTGCCAAATAAATGGGAAAGGCTCTCTTAAGGCAAGCATGTTAGGTAACAATGTAGTCGCGCTTTCATAAATATATTGATATCCAAAATAAATTGCTAAAATAGGTATAATAGCACCAATAATACCAATAAAAATACCCTCTAACATATATGGTAAACGAATGTACCAGTTACTAGCTCCAACCATACGCATAATGCTTATTTCTGTTTCTCTTGCTGCTATTGTCATTTTAGTTGTATTAGCAATCATAAATAATGCTAAAACAGTTAAAGCTACTACAAATACAGCACCACCATTACGAATAGTTTCTAATGTTGTTACCAATGAACTTGTAGATTCTCCACCAGCAGTTGCTTGATTAACATGTTCAATAACTTCAATTTGTTCAACAACTTCATCTATAAGTGTAGCATCTTCCACTTCAACATTAAAAGCTGCTCCTAAAGGATTATCTTCACGATACATTTCAAATAATTCTGCACCATCTTCATCTTGAGCTTCAATCAATTTATTCAATTCATCATCCTTAGATGAAAACTCAACAGTTTTAACACCTTCAATAGCTTCAATCTCTGGTTGAATGTCCAATGCTTCTTCATCACTAATATCCTGATCTAATTTAACATAAATCTCTAAGCTTTCCTCAATACCATAAGTCATATCCTGGATATTAATGGCTACAATGCCTATAACAGCTATTAATAATAAAGTAATCATAACTGCAAAAATAGAAGATACAGACATAACTCCATTACGCCAAATATTTTGAATTGCAGTTTTACAATGTTTAGGAAAGTTTTTTATACAACTAATGAGTTCCATTAATATAACCTCCTGCACTTGTATCTGTTTTAATACATCCATTCTCTATAAGAATCGTTCGCTTCTTATATTTTTGAACAATTGCGCTATCATGTGTTACAACCAAAACAGTTGTATGATCTACTTCATTAATACGCATCAACAATTCTATAATTTCCTGAGATGTCTCAGGATCCAAATTCCCTGTTGGTTCATCCGCAATCAATACTTTAGGTGATATAACAATAGCTCTTGCAATAGCTACACGTTGTTGTTGCCCACCTGATAATTCATGCGGAAAAGCATTAGCTTTATCCTCTAAGCCAACTAATTCTAAGGTTCTTCTTACTTTCTTTCTAATCTCTGCTTTAGGTGTATCTGTTACTTCTAAAGTATAAGCGACATTTTCAAAAATAGTCTTCTTAGGTAACAATCTAAAATCTTGAAAAACAACACCAATACTTCTTCTAAAATAAGGTACCTTTCTATTTTTGATTTTTGAAACATCCTGTCCAGCAACAATAACTCTTCCAGACGTTGCCTTTTCTTCTCTATATAATAACTTAATAAAAGTTGATTTCCCTGCTCCTGTTGAACCAATAACATAAACAAACTCGCCTGGTTCAATATTAACATTAATGTTATTAATGGCTCTTACACCAGTTTTATAAACTTTAGTTACATTTTCTAATTTTATCATGTTTCTTTAATCACTTCCTCGCCAACATTATAACACATATTTCTACAAATAGAATGGAAAATAATGGTTTTTTCATGTTATGTTTTTAGAGGTATTGACATTTATAGTGATGTTATCATAACTATTTTACTTCATATTTACTAAAAATTATTTTTCTCTTTGTTTTCATAACATTTTCTTGTATAATAGCTTTAGAGGTGATAATCTTGAGAAAATGTCCTAGATGTCATAAAGAAATGCAGGAAAATTGTTATATTGTAGATGAAGCACAACCTATCAGTGATTTTTCAGTCATTGAAAAGAAGCCTGATTTAAAGAAGATTGTTTATCCTTTAAAAGCAGCTATTTGTAAAACTTGTGGTTATGTGGAAACTTATGTTGATGTTGAAGAAGAGTATATTGAAGATGATGAAGTAGAAGAAAAGGAATAAATCCTTTTTTTCTTTTACTTGTATAATACAAAGTTTAAGCTACTTGGTTGAATTAAGAAATGATATTTCATAGCCTCAAATTCTTCACCATCCATATTACAAGTATTTTGACAATAAACTGTTGCTTCTTTAATACGATAACTGTGTACCTCGCTACGCGTATAAAGTTTTTCTCTTAGTAGCACTGTTATTAAATATGGTATTTTATATTTAGGAACCTTATCAACAATGCATAAATCTATATAGCCATCTTGAATATTCGCTTTAGGCGTAATTGGGAAACCACCACCATAATACTTTGCATTATTAAATGTACATAATATTATTTGACCATGATATAATATTCTATCATCAACAATAATCTTAACCTCATCATTTTTATATGTAAAAACATGTTTAGCAATTGATAAAAGATAGCTTTTATCTTCGGGAACAAATGGAATTTGCGTAACATCATGAACATGGGTGGCAATCACACTATCGACACCAAAACAAGCCGCATTAATATAATAACGATCATTTAATAAAACTGTATCAATTTTTTGTGCATCTAGTTCCAGAGATTGTATAAGTAATTTTTTAGGATCCTTTTCTTGAGTTAAATAATGACAAAAATCATTTCCTGTTCCTAGTGGCAACACCACAACTTCATGTTCAGTATGAACTAACACTTGAATCATATCATTCAATGTCCCATCCCCACCTACAATATAGAATCTTGCTTTAACAGGATATTGTTTAATATAATTTTGACTATCAACAATCGAAGAAGTAAAAATGATTTCATAATCATAACCTTTCATAACTTCATCAATAACCTTTTTAAATTCATAATGTTTCTTAATATTATGCATCATAAATATATGTTTCATATTCATTCACCTTTCCTTGCATAAGTTATATAACGTATAAAATTTCCTTTATTGATTTTAGCTTGATCTATTATATCATAATCTAAATTTTCTAATTCTTTATTCATAGAAATATGCGATACTAAGACCAATTCATTTGAAGTGACATGTTGTAGCAAATCCAATTGTTGTTCATAAGTAAATGGACTATAGATACCATAAGGAATATCTAATATAGTAACATCATATATGTCTGTTATTTTGCGCATATCTTTTCTTTGAATTAATAACGGATCATAACCATAATATTCCAAATTTAATCGAGCTTGATAAGAAACATATCTATTAATATCAAATCCTTTTATATTTAATCCCATACCCAATGCTTCAAGTACAACGGTTCCCACCCCACAACAAGGATCAACTATTGTTTTATTTAAGTTTTGACCTATCGCAATATTCACAATTGCTCTGGCATCTCTTAAATTAAGCGAATGTGAATAAGAATGAGGTTTATCGTAATGCTTATTCCATAAAGACTTCTCATGATATATTCCAAAATACCATAAATTTTCTATTTTCGTTATTGCAAATATTGTTTGAGGATGGTGCATATTAACAGAACCACTTATAGGTAAAGCTGCTGCTTTGCATTTGTCTATTGATTCTTGATAATGAACATGAGTGATATCGTTCTTTAAATAAATGACTTTAAAATCTAAATAATACAAATTATTATCTGTAATATCTTGAACGATATCATCAAAAGAAGCATGAGTAAACATAATATCTAAGCAGCCTCTTATATAAGGGCTTCTTGTATAATCAATATATG
>JAJQGQ010000098.1 GCA_021200395.1 Erysipelotrichaceae bacterium | reverse complement strand
TACAAGTCATGAAACTGATTTTAATGATATGTTTGATGTTATTTATAGAATTGAAAATAGCAAGATTATAAAGGAAAAACAGTCAGCAATATCAGTCTCAACTCAGAAGCATGAAAGAAAAGAAATTAAACCAAATCTAAAACACATATCGAAATTTAAGTCTAAGAATGATAAAAGAGCTTTATTCATATTGTTTGTGGTTATAATCATTGTATTGAATATGATTTCATTTCAACAGATTAGCTTATATTTTACATATCAAAATACCTTGAACTTAACAGAAACTATGACTAATAATTCAATATATTTCGCTTTTGAGCCTATAGATAGAGATTTATTTCCAACAGGATTTGATTTAGATTCATATGAAGATACAGATGCATTATCAGATAGCAGAGTGCTTGATAGTATATCAAATATAGATCATGTTTTAGAAGTCAAACCTTATTATCAATTGAAAACAACTGGTTATTTTTCTAGATATGAGGATATTGACACTTCATCATCAAATGTAAGTATATATGATAATGAGGGTAATTTAATTAATAGCACACTATTATCAGATGATACAGCAACTCCAGCAGTTGTCGCCTACTATGATAATCAGTACATATATTCAGGAGGAGAAAAGCTAGATGGGAATTATATTGATGAAACAGCAGCTGAACAATTAGGACTAAATAAAGATGATTTAGGAAGTCCAATAACCATTGCTATGGAAGTAGGTATGCCAGTGTGTAATGTTTATGCTGATAATGTTAGTGTAAGATATTCCTATAATGATATATATAGTGATACATATTATACAAGCAGAAGTGAAATATTATATGACAAAATAGAAATAACATTACAAATTGATGGAATAATATCTGATTCAGATTATACGGATTATTATAATACGGATTGTGAAGGTTTAATTTATGTTGGTTATGACGAACTTACGAGCATTATTGATAGTCATTTATCAACAGATGTAAGAGATGATATATTGTTGTATGAAGACGATGATGAAGTCATTGTTGGATATGAACCATCTAACTATATTGTCTTAGTTGATTCTATTGATAATCTAAGTCAAGTTCAAAGTGATATAGAAACATTGAGTTCTAAGGTTTTTACATATTCTCCTTATTCATATGTTAAGGAAATGACTGATTTAAGAGAATCAAGTTTCAATAGCAATATTATATTGAGTATTGTTTATACGTTGATAACATTGGTTGTTATAACGATAATATTGTATCGTTATAACACTGGTCAAAAGAATAAAATAGTTTTATATCAGAACTTAGGTTTAAATAATGAAGAAGTACAGAAAGTTGCTAAAAACGACATCATGAATGTACTTAAATTGTTTGTCATTGTTAATGTTATATTTTTAATAATACAAATGATTTATAATGGTAATGGTGAATTTTATGGTTATAATCAAATGCTGATAATAGTTTTATTTATAATTATAAGTATTTTAATAGCTGGAGTGATATATTTCATTAATAGTCTATTGCTGAAAAAAACGACAGGTGAACTATGATAGAGTTAAAAGATTTGAATATTGCTTATGATAGACCAATCTTTAATAAGGCACATATAAAGTTATATAGAAATAACCTCAATGTCCTAATTGGTAAAAGTGGTACAGGTAAAACAACACTACTCAATGAAATAGGTTTATTGAATAATCATTTAAGCTGTGAATATCATTTTGATGATATTGATGTCAATAGTTCTAAAGAATTGAATGATATTAGATGTAAGAAGATAGGCTATGTTTTTCAGGAAAACTATCTGTTTCCTAAACTCAATGTTGAAGAAAATATCCAGTTTGCAGCTCATCTTGCAGGTTTAGATATTACTAGTGAAGAAATTGATAAGTTATTAGATCTTACTAAGATAACCTATCTCAAAGGAAAACAGATTGATAATCTATCTGGTGGCGAAAAACAAAGACTTGCAATAGCCTTTGCCATGGCTAAGCAGCCTGATTTATTGTTGCTGGATGAACCTACATCTTATTTGGATAATGAAAGCTGTATGATGGTTATTGATGTTATTAAAAGTATTGCTGACAAAGGTAAAGTGATTGTCTTTGTTGCTACCCATGATAAACGTATGATGGAGAAAGCTGATGCATTATTCAAGATAGAGAATTGTCATATTGTAGCTGATAAGGATATCAATAAAACTGAAGCTTATGAAATAACATCAAGAAGTGATGACTATTATAAGCAATCAATTAAGCAATATATCAATATATCTAAGAAAACGATTAAGAAAGCGTTATATATTCTTATGTCTATTACATTGTTTATTCTATTGTTTAATTTTGGCTACAGTAATTATTATCAGAACTATATCATTGATGAAGTTATCAACAGTCCACTAGAAGAAATAAGAGTGTATTATGGTTCTGACAAGAAATTTGCGATTAATACGATAGAGAAGTATTTAAGCAGTGATGTGCAAAGCAAGATTAGAAATATTAGTGGTGTAGAAGATCTGATACCTTTCTATGAATTATATCCTATGTATAATAATGAAAGTATTCTTATTCAAAGCTATACTGATCTGTCATCCCATATTGATACAACATATAACAACGATTCAGGTATTTATGTATCCTATTCATTAGGCAGTATATTAGAAGATGATAGCATAACAATAGATTTCAATGGTACAAGCTATAATCTAACCATCAATGGTATTCTAGAAAAAGGATATTATAATCAGTATAGTGATAATGGTGAGAAGATTATTTATATTTCATATGATAAGTTAAAGGAAATCATAGATAGCGATATGTCCCCATATCTCTATATCATTAAATTTAATAAAGATGTGAATCTGGATACATTTGAAGATGATATTAAGAACATTGATTCTAATATAACAATTTATTCATCTGTGGATATCAGTAATCTATCATTATTGAATAATCAGTTACTGAATGGTATTACACAAATAACGATTGTACTGACTGTTTGTATCTTTATATTAATTGTCTATGATAGAAGCAAGGATATAACAGAGAGAATCAATGAGTTTGGGCTGTTATATGCGAATGGTTTATCATTAAAAGATATTATTGGTATTATCATAAAGGAATCACACATTTATGTAATACTGACAGTAGGCGTATCGTTGTTAGTATCAGTAATTGTTGTAGAGGTATTATATCAGTTAGAGATTATAAAGATATTAGAATTAATAGCTATAGCATTTGGATTTTATATATTGTTATTAGCTATACCAACAATTGCAGGATATATAATGCTCAAAAAGAATAG
>JAJQGQ010000205.1 GCA_021200395.1 Erysipelotrichaceae bacterium | reverse complement strand
TGAAACTGAAGATGAAGACTATGAATATATTATATTGGACGATGGAACAATTAAAATTTTTTATTATACTGGTGATGAAACAAATATTGTTATTCCAAGTACAATTGATGGCTATACAGTAACAAGTATTGATGATTATGCGTTTGCATGGAATGAGAATATTGTTAGTGTAACAATTCCGAATACTGTCATAATTATTGAAGAGGGTGCATTTTATTGTTGTGAAAGTTTAGCTTCTGTTACTATACCTAGTAGTGTCACTACTATTGGAGATTATGCGTTTGCATACACGCTATTGACAGGCGATATAATCCCTGATACAGTAACAAGTTTAGGAGAAAACGTTTGTTATCCTTATATTTCATCAGATGGTCAATATAGATATACTTTAGATGAAAATAATCAAGCATGTTTGGAAGAGTATTTAGGTAGTGATACTAATGTTGTTATTCCTAGTACAATTGATGGCTATACAGTGACGGACATTTATGCATTTAATGAAAATAAAAAAATAGTTAGTATTACTATTCCTAGTAGTGTTATATATCTGAATGAATCTTATTTCGATGATTGTGAGAATCTTGAAGCAATCAATGTAGATGCAGATAATCCTTATTATTCATCTATTGATGGTGTATTATTTGATAAAGATCAAAGTGAATTGCTTTGTTATCCAGTGGCTAAAACAGGTAAATCATATACTATTCCAGAGTCAGTACAATATATTGGTACTTATGCATTTGAGTATTGTCAATATATTACAAATGTAGTGATTCCCGATGGAGTAACACATATTTATGAAGGTGCATTTTATAGTTGTACAAATTTAGAAACTGTTAATATTCCTGAAAGTGTAATATATATTGGTAGTTATGCATTTGCTTACTGTCCGAATTTAGAAGATGTTACTATTTCTGATAGTGTAACATATATAGGTGATAATGCCTTCTATTGTATTTATACGTCTGGTAACTATAAATATGTAAAATTAGAAGATGGAACAATTGAAATCTATTCTTATATTGGTGATGAAACAGAAGTGACTATTCCAAGTACAATTGATGGTTATATAGTTACAAGTATTGGGGATTGTGCGTTTGAGCATTCTGATATAACGAGTGTTGTTATATCAAATACAGTAAAATATATTGGAGATGGAGCTTTTGCATATTGTAAGAATCTAACAAGTGTGACAATTCCTGATAGTGTTACGAATATTGGTGATTGGGCATTTGGTAATTGTTCAAGTTTAAAAAGCATAACTATTCCTAGTAGCGTTTTATATATTGGAGAAGATGCATTTATTATTATGAAATATGATCAAAATACAGATGAATTTACTTATACAACTGTTATAACTATTTATGCTAATGAAGGTTCAGTTGCAGCTCAATATGCTTCAGAAAATGATATCACTGCTTCATTGACAAAAGTAGAAAATGATGATGACGATGATAACACAACAGCAACTGTAATTCTAACAGAATCTTCAGATTCATCTACAAGTAGTACAACAACTACATCAACTTCAACTAGTGCTAATGGATCTGTACAAACTGGTGATGAATCACAATTAGTAGCTTATGCATTACTCGGTGTTATTACTTTAGCAGGTGTATATTTTACAAGAAAGAAAAAATATAATTAGTTTAATACTTTAAGCAGCAATCTAGACTGATTTGCTGCTTTTTTGTTTATATATATTTAAAAAATAGTTGTCCAATTTACGGACACAAAATTATTTATATACAAATTGTGGTAAAATATGTGAGTAATAGGATGCTCTATTATATATTTTAAACAAGTTTGATATGATTTAGATAATATGAAGTATTTTGAAGGGAACCAAAATTACCAACATGAGATATAGTGTTACTAGTACTCATATTGAATTTGTTTTGGAAAACTAATTTAGAGAGGAGAAGAAAATGAAGAAATTATTAAAAATTGTATTAAGTGTTTTTTTAGCAACAGCTTTAGCAATTCAATTACCAGTTAATTTGGTTTCGGTTGTTAATGCAGAAGATGAAACTGCTGAAGAAGATAATATTTCTATAGTTAGTGATTTTGAATATTATCTCAATGATGATGGTGAAATTGTTATTACAGGTTACACTGGTAGTGAAACGGATATTACAATTCCTAGTAAAATTGGAGATTACAATGTAGTAGAAATTGGCGAAAATGCTTTTTATGCTTGCGATAATTTAACAAGTGTTACTATTGAAAATGGTATTACTACAATCGGTAAACTTGCTTTTTGTGCTTGCGATAATTTAACAAGCATTACATTGCCTAGTGGATTGACAACGATTGGTTATAGTGCTTTTGCTTATTCTGGCTTAACATCTGTGACTATTCCAGATTCGGTTACTGCTCTTGAAGAAGAAGCATTTTTATGTTGTGAAAGTTTGACAAGTGCTGTTATTGGAACTGGGGTTACTACAATAAGCAATAGTACTTTTTTTGAATGTTCTAATCTAACAAGTGTTAATATCCCAGAAGGTGTCACAACAATTGGCGATTATGCATTTTATCTTTGCCACAGTTTAACTTCACTTACTATTCCTGATAGTGTTACAACTATTGGCGAATGGGCATTTGGTGGATGTACTGGTTTAGAATCTTTAACAATCCCTAGTAGTGTAGAAACTATAGGAGATTACGCATTTGCATATTATGTTGATGCAGATGGTAAAGCAACATATACAATTATGCTTTATGCTTATACTTATTCAAATGCTTTACAATATGCATATGATAATGATATACCTTATACAATAATAGATGATAATGTTAATCAACCTATAATTTATACACCAGAAGATGGCAACTATAAATATACTATCTTAGATGATGGAACAATTGAGATTAATTCTTATATTGGTGATGAAACAAATGTTGTTATTCCTAGTACAATTGATGGCTATACAGTAACAAGTATTGGAAAAAGTGCTTTTGAATGTAATGATACTTTGGTAAGCGTAGTTATACCTGATACAGTTACAACTATTGGACCAATGGCATTCTATGGTTGTGAAAATTTAACAAGTGTTACAATTCCATCAAGTGTAACAAAAATCGAACAATATGCTTTTGAATATTGTAGAAGTTTAGAGGAAATTACTATTCCATCTAGTGTAACATCAATTGTTGGCATTTATACATTTGCGATTGATTATATAGAAAATGAAGATGGTAGTGTTTGGACACCTGTTTACGCGTTAATTTATGCTGAAGAAGGTTCATATGCAGCTCAATATGCTTATCAGAACGGTATTGCCTTTAAATATATTGATGATCAGGATACCCCAACAGTTGATGATGAGCCTACAGAAACTACTGATTCATCTACAGACGGTACAACATCAAATACTAGTACTACAAGTACTAATGGATCTGTTCAAACAGGTGATGAATCACAATTAGTAGCATATGCATTACTTGGTGGTCTTGCTTTAGCAGGTGTTTATTTTACAAGAAAGAAAAAATATAACTAAAATCTAACATAAGAACTTCCTTTTGGAAGTTCTTTTTGTATATTCTTTTATTTTTTGTTAATAATGATATTAATCTTACATATTTCATGAAATGAGAAAGAGAAAAATAAAGATATTTGTCATAAAAACAAAATTAAGAAATATTTAAGAAATGAAAATAACGACGAAAATCAGTAGATAAATTTTAAATCTTAAGAATTCCTTAAAATCATTTGTTTAGAAATTTGACAAAGATAAAAAGATATGTTATTATGCGCCTCGGGTGATGAAGATGTACTTTAATACACATACGCATTTAAATAGCGAACAATTATATTATGATAGAGATATTTATATTAGTCATGCTTTAAATGAGGAGGTAGACTATTTATGTGTTGTTGGCTATGATGTAGAATCTTCTAAGTTGGCTGTAAAAATAGCACATGAGTATCCTTTTATATATTGTGTTGTTGGTATTAGTCCAAATGATTGTGAAGAGACAACAGATGAAGATATTCAAGTGATTGAGGAATTACTTCAAGACCCAAAAGCTGTTGCTTTAGGTGAAATAGGATTGGATTATCATTGGGATGTTCGTAGAGATAAACAAAAGGATGTCTTTTTAAAGCAAATTGAAATAGCAAAAAGATATGATAAACCAATTGTTATACATGCTAGAGATGCTTATGAAGATACTTATAACATCTTAAGAGATGCTCAGCATTATGGTATTATGCATTGTTATAGTGGATCTGCACAAATGGCGCAAAGATATATTGATGTAGGATTTTATATATCTTTAGCAGGTACAGTAACATTTAAGAATGCTAAGACACCTAAAGAGGTTGCCAAAGCTGTTGATATTGATCATTTATTAATAGAAACAGATGACCCTTATTTAACACCTCATCCATTTAGAGGAAAGTTGAATGAGCCAGCAAATGTTGTGTATGTAGCCAAAGAGATTGCAAGAATTAAAGATATGGCTATAGAAGACGTTGCTAGAATCACAACATTTAATGCTAAAAAAGTATTTGGTATTAAATAGGAGGAATTTTTATGTTACAAAAAGCTAAGGAGGCTATTGTCTCGGCTAATAGCCGAACAAAAGGAATTTTAGCAGTTGCTCTTGTCTATATTATTGTTATGTTAGCAACTATATCAGTAGGAGCAGTTAATCAAATTGAGGATTTTATTCCTACTGTCAATATTCATTTGATTGATGGTTTGGAAGATGAAAAAAGTTATCTTGTTAAACAAGATACAGTTATAAATGTATTGGATGAATTAAGCATTGAACTTGGGGATAATGATGAATTAAATAAAGATGAAGATGATATTGTAGAACAAGATGATCTTATAAAGATCACTCGTGTTGAAACAAAAACTTATACTCAAGAAGAAACAATTGCTTATGAAACTGTTATAGAAGGTAATAAATCTTCTAGTTGGACAAAAACAATTGTTCAAGAAGGTAAAGATGGTAAAGCGAATGTGACATATTTAGTCACATATGCTAATGGAAAAGAAACAAGTACAAAGAAAATAAAAGAAGATATTATTGAAGAAGCTACAGATGAAATTATTCGTTATGGTGGTATTAGTGAAGGTACAACTTTTACAGGAAAACTAACAACTTATGGTGGAGATTGTAGTGGTTGTAGTGGAACTTCTTCATCAGGTGTGAAATTATCAGCATCTACAGGTGTTAATAATTCGAATTCACCATATCTTACTTATAATGGTACAAAGTATTATTGTTTAGCTGCAGATAGATCAATTCCTTTTGGTACAATTATTAAGATTACAAACCACAATCTAAATACAAACAGTACGATTTATGGTATTGTTGTGGATCGTGGTGGTTCAATTTCGGGAAGTCATATAGATATATTTAATGGAAGTGAGACTGGAAAAACATATTTTTCTGGTGGAACTTCTAATAACACTTCTTATGAAGTGATATCAGTTGGTAGTGGAAATGCTAACTTCTGGAGATAAGTGCAGGAAACTGCACTTTTTATATACTTAAAAATGTTTATCAATAGCATAATTGATGAAAATAGTTTATAATAAATTAAAGGATGTGATGACACATGGGAATGTATTTGAATCCAACAAATAATAGTTTTATGAGATCTAGAAAAAATTCTATATATGTTGATAAATCATTACTTATACAAAAGCTGAATCAAATAATAGGAATTAATGATTGTCTTGTATGTGTTTCAAGACCAAGAAGATTTGGTAAAACTGAGGATGCTAATATGTTAATAGCTTATTATTCTAAAGGATGTGATTCATCTTCTTTGTTTGATGATTTAAAAATATCACAATGTGATAATTATAAAGAACATTTAAATCAACATGATGTTATATATTTTGATGTTAAGAGAGTTTTAAGAAAAGTTTCCACAGTTGATGAATTTATAAATCTCTTAACAAGAAAAATTCTTGATGAAATTAAAAATATATATTCTGATGAAGAATTGTATGAAGATGGAAATCTTGTTTTGTCATTAGAAAATATATATGCTAAATATAATCAATCTTATGTGTTTATTATCGATGAATGGGACTGTATTTTTAGAGAATATAAAAATGATATAGATGGTCAAAAAAAATATTTATTATTACTAGAAGACCTATTTAAAACATCACCATTTGTTGAAATGGCTTATATGACAGGAATACTTCCGATAAAGAAATATGGAACACAAAGTGCACTTAATAATTTTGATGAAATTTCTATGATTAATGCTAATCCTTATGAAGAATTTATGGGATTTACTGAAACTGAAGTCAAAGAATTATGTGATAATTATCAAATGGATTTTAATGAAATGAAATCTTGGTATGATGGTTATCATATTAATCAATATTCACTTTATAATCCACGATCTATTGTAAGTGCTATTAAGAAGAAATTATATGATAATTATTGGACGAACACTGAAGCTTATGAATCCTTAAAAGATTATTTCAATATTGATATGGATGGTATCAAAGAAAGTATTATTTCATTGCTTGCTGGAGAAAAAATTTATATTGAACCGTCATCATTTGAAAATGATATTACGACTTTTCATTCTAGAAATGATATTTTGACATTATTGGTTCATTTAGGATATTTAGGATATAATTTTCAAACACAAGAAGTATATATACCTAATAGAGAAGTAAGAACACAGTTTGAATTGGCCTTAAGAGATAGTCACTGGGAAGAACTGATAAAACCTATACAAAATTCAATGGATTTATTGAATGCTACATGGAATATGGATGAAGAAAAGGTAGCATATTATGTTGAAGAAGCTCATTTAGAGATATCTAATTTGAAATATAATAGTGAAGAAGCCTTGGCTCATACTGTGGATATTGCGTATTATGCTGCTCGTGGGTTTTATCATAAAATGATTGAATTACAAACAGGAAAAGGATTTTGTGATATAGCCTATATTCCAAAGGGAGATAAACCTGCCCTGTTAGTGGAACTCAAATGGCAAAACACTCCTGAATGTGCCATTAATCAGATAAAAAAGAAGAAATATTACAAAGGTTTGGAAAATTACTTAGATAATTTATTGCTCATTGGTATTAGTTATCAAAAAGATGTTAATGATAATGAATACAAAAATCATTACTGTAAAATAGAACGATTTAAGCTGTAGATTTCTCTACAGCTTTATTTTTGTGTTTTTGTATAAAATTATTGTTGATAAACCAATCAAAAAACTTTATATGACTATCCTTATAATTTGTTTTTCAAGAGTTCGAGGACGTGAGTGATTTTCTCAACAGGTTCTGGGTTATCACTATTGAGCCAATCATAGAGAATAGAGAAAGTACCTTGAAAGACAAATTGACGTATATATTTGACATCTGTTTGTGAGTAGCTACTTTCATCTATCATATTTTGAAAAATAATATTGATACTAGGTATAGCAAATAGATGATCTGAAAACTCTTGCATAGCGTCGGAACGAACGAGAATGCAAAATATTTCACGTTGATCATATAGATGTTGTAAGATGAGTTTTAAGGCATCATTGTTTTTAGTTATGATATGTTTTAAATCTTCATCTAATTGGTTAAGAAAGTCTGTTTCAATCTCATTAAGTAGATCTTCTTGACTACCATAATATTTATAAAAAGTAGTACGATTGATTTGTGATACTTGACAAAGTTCATAAATTGTTATTTGATTGAGCGGTTTTTCTTTGAGTAGTTTTAATAAACCAGTTTTAAGCATGGTTTTACTGATTCGTATTCTTTGATTTTCCATTTTATTACCTCGACAAATTTTGAATATTTGTTGACTTTAAAACAATAATATTATAAAGTGTCGTCAACAAAACATTTTAATATCAACAGTCTGTTGACTTTAAACGCTACTGTCAATTATAATGAATTTACAGAGATTTGTCAACTTTTAGCTCTGTAGGAGGTTAATTATATGAAATTTTGGCAACGAAATTGGTATTATATTGGTGGTATCCTTTTCGTAATTCTAGCTTTTGTCATGGGATTATGGGGTTGCGACCATTTGAGTAAAATTCGTATTATATTGATATTCAGTTGGATGGGAATGCTTATGCACCAATTTGAGGAATATGCTTTTCCAGGTGGCTTTCCACTTATTTCTAATATGGCAGGCTTAGGAGAGACAGAACATCCAGAACGTTATCCATTAAATGCAAGACAAAGTTTTTTGAGTAATGTGATATTTTGTTATTTGAGTTATATTATTCCTATTTGTTTTCCTAATCTTATTTGGATGGGAGCTTGTCAAGTATTTGCTGGTGTATGGCAACTTCCTGGACATGGTATTGCCATGAATATACGTTTAAAAAGTAAGTATAATCCAGGACTGGCATCGACAGCATTTTTACAAACACCAGTGGCTATTTATTATGTTTGGTATGTTATTACTTATTTGCCAGAAAAAGCAGGACAACTTTGGTGGGGTATTCCAGGTTCAATTTTGATGCTGCTTCTTACTTTTATCGTTCCTATTTTATTGATGATGGATAAAAATTCACCTTATCCATTTGAGGATAGAGAATTGTATGGATATAATAAAGAACATGTTGCAGCACTTTGGGAAGAACGTAAGGCTGCAAAAGCTGCAAAGGAGGCTCATTAATGATGGTTAAAAAATTAGATAAATGGTGTGATATTAATTGGATTATTTTTATTTGTGTGACTAGTGTTATTACAGGTGTAATATCTGCTATATATTGGAATGATATGCCTTTAGGTGCACAAGGTGCCGTATTTGTGGCATTGATTATGCCTTTCCATGTGTTAGAGGAATGGAAGTTCCCTGGTGGCCTTCATATTTTCTATAATGTATTGTTGGGTCCAAAAGATGTAAAAAAGCAGCAAATTGATAGATTCCCTATGAGTCGACTGACAGATATGATTACTAATGTGGGTTTACAGTGGATTCCATTATGTTATCTAGTACTCAGTTTATTCACTGGTCTTTCTAATGCTACCGCTTTATGTATGATGTTATTATGTTTTATTGAAGTATTAGCACATACGGGTGGTGGTATTCTTACCTACTTCTGGCTAAGAAAAGATGGAAAGAAAACCATCTATCATCCAGGTTTTGCTACTTCCTGGATGATGTTCTTGCCAGCAGGTGTCTATATCTTATCACATTTACAAAATATTACAGGTAGTGATTGGTTATGGGCAATTATTTTATTTGTTGTCATGATGATGATTTGTATTGTCTTAACAGAAACACCACTTAAAAAGTGGGTATATAAACAAGAAAAAGGTACATTTGCCTTTGAAGATGCTAAATATTATGAAAAGTATCCTTCTTTTTGGAAAAAGTAATATGAGATTAATAATATAGTAAGAAAATTTTAAGGAGGAGATTATGGTGGAAAGAACTGTTATTTATTATTATACAGGTTCTGGAAATACACTTTCTGTTTCCAACAAGATTGCAGAAGGATTGGGAAATACTGATGTTTATTCAATTTATAGTTTAAAAAATAATGCATGTGTTCCTGATAAATATGATCGCGTGGGAATTGCCACGGCAACATGGTTTATTCGTCCACCAAGAATCGTAAAAGAAATATGTGAGAAAATGCAACTTAATTCATCACAAAAAGTTTTCATTGTTGCTACATGTGGTGGTTATGATGGATTTGTTTTGATTGATTTGAAAGCCATTTTACAACCTAAGGTTAATGCACCAATCCAGACTTTTATGCTTCCTATGCCTCCTAATCACATCGTAGGATTTTCCCCTATGCCTGATGGAATTGTAAAAATCTATTTGAATCACGAAAAAAAGGCAACTAAAAAAATAGTAAACGCCATTCAAACAGATAAAAGAACAAAAGATCGTAAAGGGCGTGGTCGTAAAGCATGGAACTGGTGCTCTAGAACATTCAATCTACATTTAGGAGTAGATCGTGACTCTACTGAAGGTGGTTTTTATACAACAGATGCTTGCACACATTGTGGTGTATGTGAAAAAATATGTCAAGCAGGCAACATTCACCTTGGCGAAAATGGAGTAGAATGGGGACATGATTGTCAACAATGTATGGCTTGTATCATGTGGTGTCCACAGAAAGCTATTTGGCATCCAAATGTACCAAAAAATAGACGTCGTTATCATCATCCAGATGTTACATTATATGATATGATTCACTCAGGTGAAGAGGTAGATAAGCAAAATAATTAATAAGGAGTATTTATGAGTTGGAAATTAGAGGATATACCAGATCTTACAGGTAAGGTCATGATCGTAACAGGAGCCAATAGTGGCTTAGGATTTGAAACAACAAAGGAGCTTGCTCGTAAAGGGGCAAAGGTTGTCATGGGGTGTCGAAACCCTCAAAGAGCGGATACGGCTAAACAAAAAATACAAAATGAAATTCCCGATGCTGATTTGGATATAATACTCTTAGATCTAGCTAGTCAAAAAAGTGTTGAAAATTTTGCTCATCAATTTAAGCAGAAATATAATCGTCTTGATGCTCTCATCAACAATGCTGGAATTATGGCAGCGCCATACTCAGAAACTGTTGATGGATTTGAAAACCATTTTGCGACTAATTATCTTGGCCATTTTGCCTTAACAGGAAGATTATTTGATTTATTAGAAGCTACTCCTAATGCCAGAGTTGTAAGTGTTAGTAGTCTTGCTTACTTTTTTGGAAATAAAATAAATTTTGATAATTTGTATTATGAACATCGTAAAGGTTATGGTAGATGGCGAGCATATGGACGTTCTAAAATGGAAATGCTATTATTTGCTTATGAAATGCAACGTCGTCTTACACGTACAGGGAAATCTACAATTTCACTTGCTGCCCATCCTGGGTTGGCACAGACAAACATTATGCCTGCTCAAGCGAATAATGCTGTAACTAAGAAATTATTAACATGGCTTTCTTATATATTAAAGCCAACTATTTATGGCGCAATGCCGCTCATTCGTGCAGCTACTGATCAAAAAGTTAAAGGTGGCGAATATTTTGGGCCATCAAAAGATAGAATGCCAGATGTTGTTAAATCTAACAAAGCTTCACATAATTTAGATACTGCAAAAAAGCTATGGAAAATTTCAGAAGAATTAACAGGAATTTACTATTTAGATTGAGGACAAAAATCAAAAAAAGATTGTACCCATTACAAGTACAATCTTTTTTGTGCTTATTATTCAGTCTCTACCAATATACAAGCTTGTATAATAGTCACACCCACATTTTTCATATGTTCTAATAATTCATCATCATAAGTACCTGGTTGCATCCATGCATATTGAATACCCAAATCAGTCATTTGTTTAATATATTCAAATGCGTATTTCTTGTTAACCACAAATATGACAACTTCAATAGGAGCATTGATATCCTCTAATGATTCATATAAAGGAATATCATCGACTGCCTTATATATAGGTGATACACCATAAGCATTGTATCCTTTTTCTATTAGTCTTTTAAATATTTTATAACCATATTTATCTTTGTTTTGTGTTACTCCTAATACTGCAAAATGTTTATATTTCTTTAATATCTCCTTTGGTTCCATTGAATTCACCTCAAAGGGATTATAACACATCTCATTGATAAGTTTAAGTTTTTGTGCTAATATGTATGCGATTAAAGGGAGTGGTATGAATGTATGATGTGATTGTTGTAGGAGGAGGACATGCAGGTATAGAAGCCTGTTTAGCGACAAGTCGTATAGGTGTAAAAACATTATTGGTGACATCAAATTTTGAAAATGTTGGCTGTATGCCATGTAATACATCTATCGGTGGTCCTGCAAAAGGAATTATTGTAAGAGAAATTGATGCTTTAGGTGGTCAAATGGGTAAAACAGCTGATGCAACTTATCTGCAAATGAAAATGTTGAATACTGCTAAAGGTCCTGGTGTACAATCATTAAGAGCTCAAGCTGATAAACAAGCTTATCCACGTTTTATGCGTGAAACCATTAAGAAACAAGAAAATCTCGATATCAAAGAAGCCATGGTAGAAGATTTGATTGTAGAAGATCATAAAGTCAATGGTGTTATTTTAAGTGATGGTACAAGAATTGAAAGTCAAACAGTTATTCTAACAACAGGAACTTATTTAAAAGCAGAAGTTTTGGTTGGTGACCAAAAGACATCAAGTGGTCCTAACTCTGAAAAACCATCATTATTCTTATCAGATAAATTAAAAGATTATGGTTTCCGTATTCAAAGACTCAAAACAGGAACACCTCCTAGAGTAGAAATCAATAGCGTCGATTATTCAAAAACTACTTTACAACCAGGTAGTAGTGAACCACTTGCTTTTAGTTATGAAACAACACATTATATTCCTGCATCTGAACAATTACCATGTTACTTAACTTATACCAATGAAGAAACACATAAAATCATCCGTGATAATCTTCATCGTTCTTCTATGTATTCAGGTATTGTTAAGGGAATAGGACCTAGATATTGTCCATCTATTGAAGATAAAGTTGTGAAATTTGCTGATAAAGATCGTCATCAAATATTCTTAGAACCAGAATCTAAAGAAATGAATACGATTTATGTCCAAGGTTTTTCTACATCTATGCCTCATGATGTACAAGAAAAAATGGTTCGTACATTACCAGGACTGGAAAATTGTATTATTTTAAAATATGCCTATGCGATAGAATATGACGCGATAGATCCATTACAATTATGGCCATCATTAGAAACGAAGGTATTAGAAAACTTATTTACAGCTGGTCAAATTAATGGTACAAGTGGTTATGAAGAAGCAGCTGGTCAAGGTTTGATAGCTGGTATTAATGCTGTTAAGAAAATACAACATAAGGATCCATTAATATTAAGAAGAGATGAGGCATATATTGGTGTACTCATAGATGATTTGGTTACGAAAGGAACCAAAGAACCTTATAGAATGTTGACATCTAGAGCAGAATATCGTTTGTTATTGAGACATGATAATGCGGATGAAAGACTTAGAAAATATGGTTATGAAGCAGGTTTAGTAAGTGAAGATGTTTATCAAGCATATCTTGATAAAATGGAACGTATACATGATGAAATCGATAGATTAGATACAATTCGTTTTACACCAAAACATGAAATCAATGATTTATTAGAAGATATTGGTTCATCACGTTTAAATGAAGGAGTTAGTGCTAAAGCAATACTTCAAAGGCCAGAACTTGATTATCAAAAAATTAAACCTTATATTGGTGAAACAACCCTAACAAGTGAAGAAGAAAAACGTGTTACTATTCTTATAAAATATAAAGGTTATATAGATAAAACATTAAGGCAAGTGGCTAAAGTGAAAAAAATGGAAGAAAAACAAATACCATTAGATATCAACTATGATGATGTTCCTAATTTAGCTATAGAAGCTAGACAAAAACTCAAAGAAATTAAACCTCTAACCATTGCTCAAGCCTCTCGTATATCTGGTATTAATCCTGCTGATATATCTGTATTACTCATTTATTTAAAACAACATTATGGAGAATAAAATGAATCAAACACAATTTATTAATAAACTTAAAAAAGAAAATATCACTTTAAACGATAAACAACTTCAACAATTTGAAATCTATTATCAAACACTCATAGAATGGAACCAAAAAATGAATTTAACAGCTATTACAGATAAAGAAGATGTTTATCTTAAACACTTTTATGATTCATTAACAATTTCTTTTGATCAACATTTTGATCATCAACTTCTATGTGATGTAGGAGCTGGTGCTGGTTTTCCATCTATTCCTTTAAAAATTGTTTATCCAAATTTAAAGATTACTATTATAGATTCTCTGCAAAAACGTATTATATTTTTACAACATTTGGTAGAAGTATTAGACTTAAAAGATATTGAACTTATTCATGCAAGAGCTGAAGAATATGCTATTAATCATCGTGAATATTTTGATATTGTGACGGCTAGAGCAGTCGCAAGGTTGAATGTTTTAGATGAATTATGCTTACCATTAGTGAAAGTTGGTGGTGAATTTATAGCTCTCAAAGGGCTTAAGGGAGAAGAAGAATTATTAGAAGCTGAAATGGGTATAGAAAAACTTGGTGGTCAAATAACTATGGAAACTGAATTTACATTATCTGATGATAATGATTATCGTTATAATCTTTATATTGAAAAAGTTAAAAAAACACCTCATAAATATCCAAGAAGTTATAGTCAAATTAAAAAGAAACCATTATAAAGCAATCAAATGATTGCTTTTTATATTGTTTGTTGTATAATAATAAAAAATAATAACAAATAATAATAATTAATAAAAAGAGGTGAAAAACATGTTTGCAAAAGAAAGACAAGAAGATATTGTTAATAAGATTAATCTTCAAGGTAGCGTCAAGGTTAAAGATTTAGCTTTAGATTATGAAGTAACAGAAGACTGTATTCGTAAAGATTTATCATTACTAGAAAAACAGGGATTATTAAAAAAAGCCTATGGTGGAGCGGTAAGTATTAGAAATAATCCACATTTGTATAATAGTTCTGATCGTAAAAAAACACCCAACAATGAAAGAATCATTATTGCTCAAAAAGCCTTAGAACTCATCAATGATAATGAAACGATTTATTTAGATGTATCCTTAAGTAGTCTAGAGATTGCATTATTGTTAAACGAATTCTCTAAAAAAATAACAGTTATCACTAATATGATAGATGTACTCAATACATTAAGAAATAATCAAAATATAAAACTTATTTTTATAGGTGGAACAATCAATCATGAAAGAGATGGCTTTTGGGATTCTATGGCTTGCACGATGTTGGATTATTTTAGAATTGATAAGGCTTTTTTAGGTGTTGTTGGTGTCAATACAACGAATGGTCAGATATCCACTTATGATATCGATGATGGTTTTATGAAACGTAAAGTAATAGCTCAAAGTCATAAGCGTTATTTGATGTGTGAAAGTAGAAAGTTTAAAGAAGATGGGGATTTTATTTTTGGTAGTTTAAATGATATTGATGGGTTGATTGTGAGTGAAAGTATTCATGGTTTAAATGATTTTGATGGTCATGTTATATAGGAGGACTTATGGAACTAGTACAAGCAAAAAGAATTGATATTTTAAAAGATAAGATGCTTAGTGTTTCGCGCTATGCTTCTATTGAGCAGGCACGTATTATTACACGCGTTTATCAAGAAAATGAAGATTTATCTATTCCCAAAAAACGTGCCTTATCTTTAAAAGCAGCATTAGAAGAAATGGAAATAGGCGTTGAAAAGGAAGAATTGATTGTTGGCAATCGCACCAAGGGTGTTAGATACGGGGTCGTTTTTCCAGAAAGTGGATGCAGTTGGGTTAATAGAGAGTTTGAAACATTACCTACACGTCCACAAGATCAGTTTTTAGTAAGAGATGAAGATATTAAGGAATTTAGAGAAGAGATTTATCCTTATTGGCAGGGACGCTCTATGGAAGATGTGATTATGGAACGTGGTCAAAAGGAAATAAAGAGTATTGAAAAAGTCGTAAAAATCAATCAAAAAGATCATGCTCAAGGACATACTTGCCCTGATACTGCATTATGGTTAAAGCTAGGCCCTGCAGGATTAAAACAACAAGCACAAGAAAAACTAAAAACATGTTCAAAAGATCAAAAAGAATTTTATGAATGTGTGATAATTGTTTTAGATGGAGCCATTACTTTTATGCAAAGATATCATCATTATATTAAAGATATGATACCTAGTGTAGAACCAGTTTTCCAAACAACTCTACAAACTGTAGCCGATAACTGTATGAATTTATCAAAACAACCACCACAAAGTTATCATGAAGCCTTACAATCTATATGGTTTTTATTTGTGATATTACATATGGAATCCAATGCATCATCATTTTCACCAGGAAGATTAGATCAATATCTTTATCCTTACTATATCAACGATAAAGAAAAAGGTATTATTGATGATCAATATGCTTTAGAACTATTAGAATGTTTATGGCTAAAATTTAATCAAATTGTTTATTTACGCAATCAAAACAGTGCTAAATATTTTGCAGGCTTTCCTATTGGTTTTAATATAGCTATAGGAGGAGTAGATGAAAATGGTAACGATACTTATAATGAATTATCACTTCTATGTTTAAAAGCGCAAGAACATTTAGGACTACCTCAACCTAATCTGTCTGTTAGACTTAATAAAAATTCTTCTCATGAACTTATGCAAGCTGCTATAAAAGTAGTTGCGAAAGGAAGTGGGATGCCTCAATTCTTCAATGATGAAGCCATTATTAATACAATGATCAATGATCTTCATATCGATGAAAAAGATGCACGCAATTATGCGATTGTAGGATGTGTTGAATTAACGACTCATGGAAATAATTTAGGTTGGTCAGATTCAGGTATGTTTAATTTTAATAAGGTTTTAGAATTAACATTGAATCATGGAAGATGTTTATTAACCAATGAACAATTAGGATTGGATTTAGGAAGTATTGAAACATATGAAACTTATGAAGATTTAGAAGAAGCTTTTAGAAAGCAAATTGATTATTTTATAGAAAAAATGATTAAGGGTTTAGAAATCGTAGAAAAAGCTCATCAAGATTGCTTACCTTCCGCTTTTTTATCAACAGTCATAGATGACTGTATGGAAAAGGGTTTAGATGTGACCAGAGGTGGAGCTAAATATAATTTATCAGGTATTCAAATGATACAGGTAGCGAATCTTGCTGATTCTTTAGCAGCTATCAAGCAACTTATCTATGATGAACATATGATATCAAAACATGAATTATTGGAATCTTTACAATCAGATTTTAAAGGTCATGAAATCACGCAAACAATGTTACTCAATAAAGTTCCTAAATATGGTAATGATGTTGCATGGGTTGATAATATGGGAGCTAAATGGACCAATTATTTTAGAGAAAGAATGAAAGATTATAAGAATTATCGTGGTGGTTTATATCATACAGGTATGTACACTGTTTCAGCACATGTTCCAATGGGCGAAAATGTTGGTGCTTCGCCTGATGGACGCAATGCCTTAAGTCCTTTAGCTGATGGTGGTTTATCACCTGTTTATGGCAGAGATATGAGTGGTCCTACAGCTGTGTTAAAATCTGTTTCGCGTATGAATAATTCTTGTACAACCAATGGTGGTTTATTGAATATGAAATTTTTACCAGAATTCTTTGAAACTCAGTCTGGTAGAGATAAGTTTGAAATGTTCTTAAGAGCTTTTGTAGCACTAGAAGTTCCTCATATTCAATTTAATGTTGTACGTAAAGAAGATTTGATAGATGCTAAACGACATCCTGATAAACATCGCTCATTAACCATTAGGGTTGCTGGTTATACAGCTTACTTTGTTGAGCTTGCTGGTAAACTACAAGATGAAATCATTGAACGAACAACCTATGATAACATCTAAGGCATTAGTGTTTGATATCAAGCGTTTTGCCTTGCATGATGGGTCAGGTCTTCGCACAACAGTTTTCTTTAAGGGCTGTCCTTTGAGATGCAAATGGTGTCAAAATCCCGAAGGTTTATCACCAAAGCAACGTCCTATTTACTTTGAAAACAGTTGTATTCATTGTCATATTTGTGAACAAAATGCTGATGCTAATCAAATGGACTATCACAACAATAGACCTTATTTCAATCTCAACTATACAGGTAACTTTGACAATCTTATATACCATTGTCCTAGCAATGCCATACGCTATGATAGTCACGCTTATACTATTGATGAACTACTACAAACTATCAAACAA
>JAJQGQ010000268.1 GCA_021200395.1 Erysipelotrichaceae bacterium | reverse complement strand
CACTACTTGATCTTTCTTTAAAGGATATGATACATGAGTCATAATTATGCCATCAACACTTACATTTTTATATTTTAGAAGATTTTTGATATCATTTTTCTTTTTATTTGTTTTTTCAAGTAAAAATGCCATTAAAGGCATTTCTTTATCAACAATGTATTTCATCTAACATTTCCTGCATATGTATAAAAACACATTTTTGCATATTCTCCATTCCTAATTTTAAAGCCATTGCTAATTCCATATCACTAGGTGATATTGCATAAACATTTTTAAAGCCTAATTCATTTAAAATATCGCTATCTTCAACCTTACCTGCATAAGCAAAAACAGGTTTATGATACTTTTGGGCAATTTTTAGAACCCCATAAGGTGTTTTACCATATTGAGTTTGCTTATCAATCTTACCTTCGCCAACAATCACCATATCAGCATCCTTAATAACATCCTCTAAATGAGAAACTTCACTAACAACATCAAAGCCTGCTCTTAATGTTCCATGCATAAAAGCAACGATAGCATAGCCCAAGCCACCTGCCGCTCCACTACCTGGAAAACGACGATAATCTTTACCTAACAAAGAATCTGCTAATCGACCATAATTATGCATGGCTTCATCAATCATCGCTAAATCGTGCATTTTCAAGCCCTTCTGAGGCCCGTAAATATAACTAGCCCCTTGCTTACCACATAATTGATTAGTAACATCACATACCCCTATCATTTCAATATGATCAAGCATAGGAATATGAAAATGACTTAAATGATCAATATCTAATAAACCTTTCATAGTAGGTGTTACAAGTTGTCCTTTTTTATCTAAAATTTGAACACCTAATGCTTCTAACATCCCAATACCACCATCATTAGTAGCACTACCACCCAAACATATCATTAAGGTTTTAGCATGGTTCTCTATCGCAATTTGAATCAATTCTCCCAAACCATAAGTAGACGTCTTATAAGGATCTTTTTCATTTTCTGCTAACAATTCCAATCCACATACTTTAGCACATTCAATAATAGCTATATGATCAACATAACCAATAGGAGCTTTTATTGTTTGTAATAAAGGTCCATGAACATCATAATATTCTATTTTACCATGCATGGCTTCTACAAGCGTTTCTAGAGTGCCTTCACCGCCATCAGCTAAAGGTTTTAGAATTGTTTCAATAGATTGATCAAATTGTGCAATTCCCCTTTGGATAGCCAAAGAAGCCTCATTGGCACTCATACTTTCTTTAAATGAATCTGGAGCTATTACTATTTTCATTTGGTCTTCTCCTTATGTTTTTTTGATGAAAGATATGTTGCAAAATAAAGTTCTACAACATCTACTGCAATTTCAATTAAAACAATCAGCCATAAAGGTAAAGGAATAAAAGATAAAGCTAAAACAAAAATACAAAGTTTCATAAATATTGAAACAAAATTATTAATAAAACCATGAGTTCGAATCTGTCTAGCAATCGCAAATGTCTCATAAACACGATCAAGAGATGAATCAATTAAAACAATATCACTATTCTCTACAACCTTACTATCAGCTATACCACCTCTAGAAATACCAACATAACTCTTTTGTAATAATTCAATATCTTTAAAACTATCGCCAATATAAACAACTGGTCCAGTAGCTTCATCTAAAATTTTTAATTTTTGACCTAATGTCAAATCATTATAAATCGTATATTGATCATCCTCTAATGCAACTGGTCCATCATTAAAAACAATAAAAGATTTACCTAAATGCGATAACTTTTTAAACAACGCTAACTCTTCTTCAGTTATTTCTACGCCATCAAAACGATCATAAATAATCGTTCTTGTCGCATTCAAACAATCTAAGCCTATAGATGATTCAACCATAATACCATCAACAAATGCCTTAGCCAAGCCATCCAAAACAACCAATGATGAAGAATAATCAGTGGCTAAACCACTCGAAATAATCAATAAAATAGCACCAATATGTATATAAGGTGAAAACAATTCATAATTAACAATCGGTAGCACAACACCAACAAATAGTCCTAAAGCTGCTACACAAGGTGTATAATATCGAGAAAATAAAACAGTATATTTTTCCACTTTTGATTCATAAAGAGATGCTGTAGAAGCAATTGACAACAAACGTGTCAAATTGGCACTTTCATAAGTCTTAGTAACTTTGATATAGATAGGATTTTCCCCAACATTGATATCCCCACTATTAACTTCACTACCCTTTTTTACAACTTCATGATCATAGGAACTCGTATTAGAATAAGTACTAATAATTGATAAACCTTTTTCTACAATACCTGGAATAGGAATAACATCATTAGGTAAAACCTTAATAACATCATCAATGTCTATATCATATAAAGAAACTTTCTTTTCATTATTTTTATATACCTTAACAACTGTTTCAGGACGTTGAATAGCTTCAGTAATGTTATTCATAGCTTTTTGCATCACTTTAATTAATATCGGTGTCGCAAATTGATATAAAACAACTGCAATAGCAGTCTCTATATAAGCACCACTAATAATACCTAAAATCATTCCTGCTAAAACAAGCAAAGACTCATTCAAATATTTCTTTTGTAAAAATTGATTCCAAGCATTTTGAATAATTGGTAAAGAAATCACCATAATACAAACAAACCATGATATAGGAGTCAAAAAAGTATTATCACGACTACTAACAATACCTAATGCACCAAAAACCAATATAATACCAATTCTAATATAAGTATTTAAAAATCTTTGATTAAATACATCCTGGGAACGAATTGGTTTACGATGTTCTAATATTTCTACAGAAGGATTAATCTTCTTCATCATTTTACGAATAATTTGCAAAGGATTTCTTTGCATCGTACTCAATATCAATAATCTATTTTGTGCATTATATTCGATATCATGAAAACGATCATCTTTCTTTAAACGATTAACCAATACTTGTATATCATCTTCAGTAATAATATTTCTTATAATAAAATAATATTCTTTATCAATAGGTTTAGCAAAATCATATTGATAACCAACCCCATCAACAACCTCTTTAACCACAAAATTCTTATTGATACCATGAATAACGCCTTTTAAAGCATCAATATCTAAACAATAAAAAGAAATATTATCTTTACCTATTTTTATATGTGAAACTTGTTCTTTTTTATTCAAAGCAATACTTAATTGATTTAACTCATCACTTGAACGAATATTAGAAACTTCAAATGTCTTTTTACTCAAAACTACCCACCTCTTCTTTGTCATCATAACAAATTTTATTCATATTGTCCATGATTTACCAATCTAAAATGTTCCTTAAACTCATCTTCACTACAGCTTAAAGCATATTCTTC
>JAJQGQ010000043.1 GCA_021200395.1 Erysipelotrichaceae bacterium | reverse complement strand
TTTCCACATAATGTACAAAACCATATGATATGATTATCTTAAAGAAGAAATATCGTCTTATTGTTTTAAATATAACTAAAGAAAATCTAAAAGGCCAGGAGGTATTTATGACAGAAGATAAAATGTTTATAATTATTTTGATACTTGTTTTGTTTATTCATTATGTATGCATTATCTTGCTACCAAATCTACGTACTAAATTTTTTAATCGTTATACAAAAATAAATATTGCTAAAAAATATGAAATAATTGATCCATGTTTTCATGATATTTTAGAAAAGTCATGGTTTATTAAACAACTAATCATTATCATTATGAATATTTTAATTATTACCTTTATTGAATCCAATAACAATATCATATATTTTGCGCTTGTTTGTATATGCTTAGACTACTTATATACATTCGATATTATCAACTATAGCAAGAAGAAAGGATTAATCAAAAAAAGATGAAAACTGTAGATTCATTAAAAATACTTTATGTTATATGTTATATTGTAGCGATAATAGCTACTATCAGATGTATTTTCTTTCATGGTTACCTTTATTTTCATGAAACCATGTCATTTCTACTTATTGCAGCATTAAATTTTCGCAAGAAGAAAAATTGATTTTAAGGTAACTATGAGAGATATAAAATTAATATTATCAGGAATAGGATTTATAGCATTTGTTAAATAACAAAAAGCGTTTTTAATTTTGGCAGTATTATATACACAAAAAGCAGTTTAGTGTATACAAAAATGCATTTTTATGCACTTTTGTATCATAACAGTTATATTGTTTAATTACTATGATAAAAGGATTAAGTATTTTATTGATGAAATATCTTTGATATAATGTTGATGAGGTGATAATCATGCATAAATATATTCGACCTGCTAACGAAGAATTCAATGGTATCACTTATTTAATACTTTTTAGTATTCTTTGGTATGTAAGTATTGTAAGAAATATATTAGCTAATGGTTTTGATTCATCACTTATTTTATTTATCATATTTGGCTTAATACCTGTCGTAGCAGCTATCGATATTATCAGACGTGCCTTATATTATCGTAAGAAAAGACAGGAAGCTATCAATTATAATGATAAGTGCAAAGGTGTTATTACAAAGATTACAAAAGATTATGAAGCATATCATAATTCAGATCAACATATCAGATATCATAAATATTATTATTTGCATGTTAACATGTATTTAAGTAATGGTACAGTTTATTCTATAAAAAGCGAAGCTTATAGAAAACCTATTTATAAATATTTAGCATCTAATCAAGTGAGTGTATATACTGATTCTAGTGGATGGCATTATTATTTAGAAGATTTTGTATATAAGCAGGATAAACATGAACCTGATGCTTTCTCATTTCCTGAAGAATATCATAGTTTATCTCAATATTTCTTTAAATTTGTGATTGTTGTATTTTTTATATTTTTCATTTATAACTTGTTTTTTTAGTCATTGACTTTCAATTTCTCTATGTTACAATATTGGTGCTTGCTGGAGGGTAAGCCATTCAAAAGAAATGGTGAGCTGGATAAGGCTGCAGATTGAGATATCTGTCCTTATACAGCTCTTTTTATTAGGGGGATTTATGGATTTTTTTAATGATGAAATTAAACCAATTTATTATAAGTATTTAGCCGCTGCTTTTGGTAGTTCTCTTATATCTTGTATATATGGTGTTGTTGATATGGCCATGGTTGGTCAATATCAAGGTCCTAATGGAACAGCTGCATTAGCTGTTGTGGCTCCTATTTGGAATGTTATATATAGTTTAGGGTTACTGATGGGGATTGGTGGTTCTGTACTTTATAGTATGATTAAAGGACAGGATAATAAAAAAGATAATCCTAATGATTATTTTAGTGCTGCAGTGATTGGTTCTGTTATTTTAGGATTACTTTGTTGGATATTGATTATATTGTTTGATGAACCTATATTGAATGCATTTGGCGCAACTGTAGATACTTTAGCACTTGCTAGAGCTTATATATTTCTCATTAAGTTTGTATTTCCATGTTTCTTATTCAATCAAATGCTTGCTGCATTTTTAAGAAATGATAATGATCCAACTCTGGCAACAATTGCTATTATAGCTGGTGGTGTTTTCAATATGGTTGGAGATTATTTCTTTGTATTCGCATGTGATATGGGCATTCAAGGAGCTGGTATTGCGACAGGACTTGGTGCATTGATATCCTTTGTTGTGATGTTAACGCATTTTACGAAAAAGACAAATACACTCATTTTTCATATGCCTGATCATTTTATAAATAAGATATATCGTATTACAGTCAATGGTTTTTCTTCATTCTTTATTGATATTGCTATGGGATTTTTAACGATTCTCTTTAATCGCCAAATAGTTTTATATTTTGGTACTAATGCATTATCTGTTTATAGTGTTGTGATTAATATTTCAACATTTGTACAATGTTGTGCTTATGCGATTGGACAGGCAAGTCAACCAATTATTTCCATGAATTATGGTGCCAACAAAGAACAACGTATTAATGAAGTATTAAAATATGCCCTTGGTAGTGTTGCTGTTGTGTCTATCATATGGACAATATTAGTAGAAGCTTTTCCTAATTTATTTATACATATTTATATGGCACCAACAAATGAAATATTACAAATAGCTCCTACTATTATGCGCATATATGCTTTATCATTTTTGCTCCTACCACTCAATATATTTTCTACTTATTACTTCCAGTCCATTATGAAACCAAATATATCATTTATTGTTTCCATTACCAGAGGTATTATTATAAGTGGAATACTTATTATGATTTTACCAATCATCAATGTGAATGCCATATGGCTTGCTATGCCTATTACTGAACTTATTGTTGCTATATATGTTGTTATGATGATAAAAAGCCATACAAAAACACATCAATCTTGATGTGCATCTGTAATACTAATTTCAATACTTAAGGAATGTCCAAAGAAATGAAATTCTTTGTAAAATTCTTTCATGTTTTCACCACCTTTTTTCAAAATAATCGACTAATTCTTTCTCCGTAATCCAACCATCTTTCATACCTGAAATTAAACCCTTATTTAACTCAATCATTAATTCAAGTTCAGCTTTTCTTACTTCTTTTGGTGTAATTACTAATTTCTCTTTATTCAATTTTAACATCACATCACTTCTTTCAAATTGCAAACAAAAAATATTGCATAAATATAAAATATAGTTTATAATAAAGAGGAAGAAATCCTTGAAGGTGTTTCCTCGTAATTTAAAAATATTTAAATACATTAGAACACACTATTCGCTACATAGTGTGTTCTTTTGATGTTCTCAAATAACTTGGGAAATCGATAGGCACTCAAAATTTATGGGGT
>JAJQGQ010000304.1 GCA_021200395.1 Erysipelotrichaceae bacterium | reverse complement strand
ATTATTACTTATTATTCATCAAATATATACGAATTTTCTTTGCACAAAAAACCTATTATCTTTTATGACTTTGTTATAGAAGAATATGTTCTTACAAGAGGTGTTCATAGAAACATAAATGAATATTCACCTGGAAAAATATGTTATACAATTGATGAAGTAGTAAATACCATTAAAAATAAAGATTTTGAAACAGAAAAATTATATAAATTTATAGAAGAAAATTTTGATCAGCATACTGGAAGCGCTGCAGATAAAGTTATTGACAATATTATATTAAAAGACCGTTAGTCTTCTTCTAACGGCCTTCTTTTACTTTTATGATTTTCTCTTTGAGTCGAACTATCAACTAATATAACATTTGTAGTTACAGATGTTATTGGCCAATCCATTAAATCAGCACGTAATTCCTTATCATCTACATTCCACAAATCAACATCAATATTCTTTTGAGATAACGTATCAATAACATCATAATTACTTACAGAATATTTCCAATAAAGCATAAAATGTTTTTTTTCTAAGTAGTTTATATCATCAAATTCAGCATTGTCACAAATATATCCCATATCCATATTAGAACTGATGTTTCTAAATGAATCTAAAACATCCTTAAAAGGTGAAGCAATTCTTATAGTATCTTCTAGATGATATTGGCATATCAAATGATAAATATCTTGTAACAGACAATTATTTTCATCTATAAAGGTTTCGTCTACTAATCTTAATACCAATCTCATCTGATGATTTTGAGAAGCACATTTTAACATTTCATCTAATGATGTAATATGAGCTTCAGGATATTCTCTAATACCTTCTTGACTGATAAAATCATAAATATATGATTCAAGCTTTTCTAAAGTACAATCTTTAATATAATCTTCTTCATCAAATTTAGCTAATGTTTCATCAGAATATAAAACAAACTTTCTATCTTGAGTCACCCTTACATCCGTTGCAAAAAAATCAAATTGATTGTCTGCTGCTACTCTAAAAGCTTCAACTGTATTTTTAGGAGCTAACAAAGTAACTCCTCCATTAGACGTATATTGTAATCTTACCTTTCTAGGTTCAATGACCTTAACATTAAGATAACATGATTTACCATAAATAAAAGAATGAACATTAGCTTTACCAACTGAAACTCCTGTAATAATACCATCATCACTTATTTCAACAATATTCTTATCATCACTACTATATTGAAGTTCTTCTGTTGGTTCTTCTTTACAATTGATAATATCAACTTTTAATTCCTTACTTTCGCCCACTTCTAGAACAATAATATTGTCTTCATCAAATCTTGGATATATAAACTTTCTTTTCATACAATCATCTTCCTTTCAATATTATCTAGTCTTTATGGCAGCAAAGAACTTATCCATGAAACTCCTTTTAAGATTAGGAATAATTCTCTTTTCAAATTTTCTATCTCGCTCTATCTTTTGTTCCTTCTTTGATAAATTATTATAGTATTTTACATAATCACCATAATGATCACATACTTCATCAATATCACCATATTCGATTAGCATGCCACCTTCAATCCACATAGCTGTATCACAGAATTTTCTAACCTGTGGTAAAGAGTGAGAAATGAAAATAATTGTTTTTCCTTCTTCTTTTAATTCATTCATTTTCTTTAAACATTTATTAGCAAAACCTTTATCACCAACGGACAAAGCCTCATCAACAATCAAAATATCAGGATTCAAACAAAGATTAATAGAAAACCCTAATCTAGATTTCATACCACTAGAATACTTCTTAACAGGCTGATATAAGAAATCTCCTATTTCCGCAAATTCTATAACACCTTGTTTTAATTCTTCTACACGATGCTTAGGAAGCCCTAATAATGCACCTTTTAATTCAATATTTTCTTCACCAGTTAACTGTTGATTTAAACCAGTATTAATGGCAATTAATGCTTGTTCACCATTAACTATCATTTCACCTTCGTCATAGCCACAAATTTCTGACAAAAGTAAAGACATAGTAGATTTACCAGAACCATTTGTACCTAAAATACCTACAACTTCACCCTTGCAAATTTTAAAGTTAATATCTTTTAATGCATAAAACATTTTATCTTCAACATATTTATTATCTTTTGATTTCAATGCATATATCTTTGATACATGATGAAATTCTACTGCATATTCTAATTCCATATATTTCACCACCTAAATCAAGTCAGCAAATTTATCTTTAAATCTACACATAATATAACTACCTAATGCAAACAAAGCAAAAGTAATAACCCAAAACGCTAAAGCACTCTTCCAATAATGCAAAAAACCATAATGATAAAAGAAACAATCCCTATATCCTTGAACTATATAATATATTGGATTCATTTTTATTATCCTAACAATAAGTTTATGTTTTGCTAAATTACCACTATTAATATCCCATAGAACTGGTGTTAAATAGAGCAATAATCTCATACATGCCAATACAAGTTTTCTTGTATCTCTTGCTAACATATTTAACACTGATGTAGTAAGTGATAATGACGTAGCAAAAATAATAGCACATAATAAATAATATATCAATCCAAGCCAGTGATAAGAAGGAAAAATTCCATAACCCGCAAAAATCACTACTAAAATAATCATTAAACACGCATGATTAAATAATTCTTTTAAAATCACTGTTAGTGGTAAAATACTAACTGGAAACTTCATTTTTGTAATAACATTAGTCTTAGAAAAAACTGCATTACACCCATTAGTAATACAAGGTGAAATAAAAAACCATACAACCATACCACCTAACATCCATGGTAAATATTTAATACCATCAACACTACTCTTATTCCAAACAATTCCAAACATAAACCAGTATGTTAAAACCTGAATTGCTGGGTTAGCGAAATTCCAGAACAGTCCCAATTTTGAATCTCGCATGTCTGCTAAAAGCTCATATTTTGAAATAGAATAAATTCTATAAAGATTATCTTTATTTTCCTTTAAAACGTATTTCATACTTTTAAACATGATAAAAGCCTCCTCTTTTAAACTTTGCTTTACATAGTTATACATGAATTCATTAAAAAAATCAATTAAATTCATTTGTTTTTACATTACTTTCAAATAATATATCTTTTTTCTATTTTTACAAAGTATAACATTGTTATATGTCAATTTTGTGAAAAAAGAAATGAACATTTAAATGACTGCAAAATTTTTAACGTAATCAATACTATTATTTAGCACGAAATTAACTTTCTCGACCTTGCAATATGATATTCTAACCAAAATATTAATAAGCAAGGAGAATTAAATAAATGAGAATAACTGTGGCAGGGACAGGTTATGTAGGTCTTAGTATTGCAACATTATTAGCTCAACATAATGAAGTTGTCGCAATCGATATTATTAAAGAAAAAGTTGA
>JAJQGQ010000048.1 GCA_021200395.1 Erysipelotrichaceae bacterium | reverse complement strand
CATCATTTTTATTTAATTTCATCTTATCCTCATTTATAATATTTTCGGTGATTATATGCAAAATGAATTAATATTATGGTATCAAGAAAATAAAAGAGATTTCCCATGGCGCCATACAAATGACCCTTATAAAATATGGATATCAGAAATCATGTTACAACAAACAACCACTGAAGCAGTTATACCATATTATTTAAGATTTATGGATACATATGATAACGTTCAATCTTTAGCCCAGGCTCAAGAAGAAGATGTTTATAAACTTTGGGAAGGATTAGGTTATTATCGTCGGGCCAAATATTTATGTATAAGTGCAAAAATGATTGAAGACGATTTTCATGGAGAATTTCCTAAAAATTATGAAGAAGTTTTAAAATTAAAGGGTGTTGGTACCTATACAGCAGGTGCTATTTGTTCAATAGCCTATGGAATAGAGGTACCAGCTATCGATGGCAATGTATTACGTATTATGGCACGTTATTATGGTTTAAAAGATAATATTGCTTTAAATACAACACAAAAACAAATATATACATTAACAGCTCATTTAATTAAGGGATATAATGCTTCAATGTTTAATCAAGGATTGATGGATTTAGGAGCAATGGTATGTACACAAAGGCCAAAATGTCATATTTGTCCTATCAACAAACATTGTTTAGCATATCAACAAAATCTTCAAAATATTTTACCAATCAATATCAAAAACATTAAAAAAACAAATCATTATTATATAACAGGCATAATAACCTATAATCAACAATATTTGCTTATCAAAAACACATCAGGATTATTAGAAAATCTCTATGGTTTCATCCAATATGAATGTGAAAGTCCTTATACTTTTATGGAATTATTTGAACAAGAATATCATCATTCATTATCATTAATCAGTTATGTTAAAGAAGTGAAGCACACCTTCACACATCGAAAATGGATTATGCATGTTTATCATTTTGTTTTAAATAATCCAATTGATCATTTATATACTTTAGAAGATATATATCAAATACCTATGTCGACTGCCCATCAAAAAGTATTAAAGGCCTACTTAAAGGCTGATGATTAATCATCAGCCTTTTCATAACGATCAATAATTCTTTGTACTACAGGATGTCTAACGACATCTAAAGATGTTAAATAAACAAACTCAATACCTTCAACTCCCTTAAGTAAATGTAGCGCACGCTTTAAACCACTTAAAACACCTTTAGGTAAATCAATTTGAGTGACATCTCCCGTAATAATCATTTTTGAATTAAAACCTAATCTAGTTAGAAACATTTTCATTTGAGCATCTGTCGTATTTTGTGCCTCATCTAATATAACATAAGCATCCTCTAAGGTTCTACCACGCATATAAGCTAAAGGAGCAATTTCAATAGTTCCTTTTTCAATCAGACGTTCCGTTTGTTCATAACCCAACATATCATATAAAGCATCATATAAAGGTCTTAAATAAGGATCAACTTTTTCCTTTAAATCTCCAGGTAAAAAGCCTAAATTTTCACCAGCTTCTACAGCAGGTCTCGTTAAAACAATGCGTTTCACTTCATTATTTTTTAAAGCCTGTATAGCAAAAACAACAGCCAAATAAGTTTTTCCTGTTCCTGCTGGACCAATACCAAAAACAACATCATTATGTTTTAAAGCCTGATAATAAGTTCTTTGTCCAATTGTTTTAGGATATATCAATTTTCCATTAATTGTTTTTGCTATTTTAATTTTATATAATTCATCGATAGCTTCAATGTTCTTATTCTCTGCTAATTTTAACGTATACATAACATCACGTTTACTAATAGATTTGCCTTGTTTAATAAGTTTTAATAAGGTATGGATAACTTCTTCCAATTTTGTAATATTATCTTCATCCATATCAATCACAATTTCGTCACCACGTATAATAATATCTGACTCAAAGGCTTCTTCTAATACATGTATATTATCTTCATGATAACCAATTAAATTATTAACTTCATCGATTGTATAATTATCTAACTTAATTATTTTCTTCATTCATGTCTCCTTAGTACCTATATCTTCAAGAAGCGTATAATGCATCTTTAAGGTTATTGTACTACTAGTTTTATTTATTTGCAAAACATTTTCTTTATCAATAATCGCATCAGTAGGTATTTTTGAGCGAATTTTTAACAATAGTTCATAAAAGGCATCAGCATAATCTTGATTATGATTATCTATGGATTGTTCGTAATCATTATAAGTATAAGCATAAACATGCCCTTTCACAGGAATAATCTTAGTTTCATTAGTCGTAGATATAATTTCATTGTTTACTAATAAATCACCTTTTACAACATAATCATTAATATCAACTTCAATAAAACCACTATCTATATCAAAATAAGCAATTAATCCATCTTTAGAAGCATAAATATTACGATAATCATTCTCTGCAACTGTGTCTTGCTGACGTTTTGTATATTCAACATATAAAACACTACCAGTTTGATATAAATTTATATATTCAATATCATTACTAAATGTATTTTTCAATAATGATAATATATCATTTAATTCTTCATAATCTTTTAAAAATGTATAAGGCATAATACCCTCATCATATAATGTTTGATATATTTCTGTGTTTGTATCAGGGACTATACCAATAACTTCAATATTTAAGATTAAATGATGACATATCAATATCATTCCTATAAAACTTATTAACCCAATCATATTTAATGGTTTAATAAATAGTAACAAGTATTTAAATAAACCTATGGTACTTATATAACATACATTAATTTCTCTGATAAGATAACGCTGATAAATAGGAATATAAAAATAATACAAATCATTTTTATAAGTAAGATGCCATAATTTAATATGATGATCTTTAATATAATGTAATAACTCATACAATTGCCATGTTTCAATACAATAATAATCAAAACTTATCATAAGTAATCACATCTATTTGTCCAGATAATCTAATTTCATAATTATCTAGATAATGAATCATTATATTTTTACCATTAATGTGATAATAACATTCTTTCATTTCAATTTTAAAATAATGATCATTCACTAAAAGAATATTAATATAATCCTTTATTAATACCATTTCATCATCTACCACTAACATATTATCACCTCAATAATTATATGCAAAAACAAAAAAAAGAAGAACCGAAGTTCTTCTTATCTTTGTTTACCTTTATTTTTTCTTGCTGCTTCAGATTTCATTTTACGCTTTAAACCAGGTTTAACATAAAATTCTCTTTTACGAGCTTCCTGCAGGGTTCCTGTTCTAGAAACTTGTCTTTTAAAACGACGTAATGCGTCATCTAATGATTCATTTTCTCTTACTACAGTTTTTGCCATAAACGAACTTCCCCCCTTTACATTCATCTATCAAACACAAGCATTATTATACATGTATAGAGGT
>JAJQGQ010000112.1:4012-18520 GCA_021200395.1 Erysipelotrichaceae bacterium | reverse complement strand
AACACCGTTTCCCTGCACATGGCTCTTTCAAGTATTGAGTTAATACCTGCTAGAGAGATATTAGCAGGAATAATATCAACACCTTCATCACTATGAAGTATGAGGCTTCCCTTATCAATATCTTTATTGTCTATGACTGATACAATAACTTCTCTCATAGACAAAGGATATTCATTCATATTTCGATATCCAAAAGCCTTTGTAGAATGACCCTGTGGATCAAGATCGACTAATAAAACCTTTTGCTCTTTTTTAGCAAGACACGCACTAAGACTGACTGATGTCATTGTCTTGCCTACACCACCTTTTTGATTCGCAATCGCAATTACTTTACTCATTTCATTTACCTCTTTCTTAAATGGTAGCCAAGATAAAACTTACTTGGGTACATCAAATTATCTTTCGATTTCATTTCTCTTTTTGACTTGTCCATAATTCTTTAATCCTGGTTCCCATCTTTTTAAATAACTAAGAATCTCATCCAAATCATTCTGGTTTTCACATGCTACACAATAATCAAGTACTCTTTCATTTTTAAATGTTACAGGTTTAACAGATACTATAAATCTATGTTTATTTTTATTAACGCTATATACCATTGCATCATCTTTATTCATAAGTTCTTCATTACCCTCATAAAACAGGACTATAGGTGGACCATCAGTATCTTTTAAAAAATCTGGATAATCATCTTTAATCAAAATTGTATACTTATATCGTAATTTCCTTTTATAGCAGACCATTGCATCATAATCAATGTCTTCATGATTTTTAACTGCATCCAATATATCATTGAAATTACCATTGTATTTCATGGCAAAACACATCAAAGTATCATTTATTTTTCCCATTCTAAATTCACTTCCTTTCTGAAATAAAAAAGGCAGAAATCTCATAAAAATTTCTGCCTTCATTTGCATTATTGTCTTTATTGTTCTATCTATAATGCTATGTACAATATTCATTTTTCAAGCAAATAACGTACTATATTTGATTACTGAATCTAATTTGAATCAGCATCTCATAATATAAATAATCATATATTCTTATAAACCTACAGCAAAATGGTGTATATTTGGTGTAAATGGTGTACTTTTTGACTTTGTTAAAAATCAAAATACATTGAAATAATCGATATTTTTATTCACACAATTTCTGTAAGTCACTTATCGGTGCCGAATAATCTATCGCCTGCGTCACCAAGACCCGGAACGATATAGCCATGTTCATTTAAGGATTCATCTACAGCACAAATATATAAATCAACATCTGGATGATTTTGTTGAAGCACTTGAATGCCTTCAGGTGCTGCTACAACACATGCAAACTTAATATGCTTTGCCCCTCTATTTTTAATACTTGTAATAGCTGCCGAAGCCGTACCACCAGTAGCAAGCATTGGATCTAAAACAAAGACATCTGCATCCTCTAAAGTACTAGGAAATTTCGCGTAGTATTCTTTAGGTTCCAATGTTTCTTCGTCTCTAGCCATACCAATATGGCCTACTCTAGCTGTAGGAATAACAGTTTTAAAGCCATCAACTAATCCTAAACCTGCTCTTAGTATTGGAACTAAAACAACGTGGCGCATAAGTGTTTTACCTGTCATTGAAGTAATAGGAGTTTCTATTTCAATGTTTCTTAAAGGTAAATTTTTACCAACTTCATAAGCCATTAACATACCAATTTCATCAAGATTTTGTCTAAATTCTTTAGTACCAGTTTCTTTGTTACGCATAATAGTGAGTTTATGTTCAATCATTGGATGATTTAAAATTGTTGTAGACATAAGTTTCCTCCTTATTTGATATATGTTTTATCTTGATACATAGTCACTTTATCAGTTAAAGCTTTGACTCTTGCTAGACATTCTGCTTTAACTTCATCAGTTTCTTCATTCTTTAAACGATAAGCAATAATCTTACCAACTTCTCTAAAGTCTTCTTCATCAAAGCCTTTTGTTGTCATAGCAGGTGTTCCTACACGAATACCAGAAGCTTTAAATGGTTTTTCTGTGTCAAATGGAATAGCATTTTTATTAGCAGTGATGTTGATTTCATCTAATAATCTTTCAGCTTTTTTACCAGTAATACCACAGCTAGCTTTTACATCAATTAAGATTAAATGGTTATCAGTACCATCAGCTACTAATCTAAATCCTTCTTCTTTTAATGATTTTTCTAATGCTTTGGCATTTTTAATAATTTGAGAAGCATATTCCTTAAATTCAGGTTGTAATGCTTCATAGAAACATGCTGCTTTAGCGGCAATAATATGCATTAATGGTCCACCTTGCATACCAGGGAAGACAGCTTTATCAATTTGTTTCGCAAATTCTTCCTTACACATAATGACACCACCACGAGGGCCTCTTAATGTTTTATGTGTTGTTGAAGTAACAATATCAGCATATGGTACAGGAGATGGATGTAAGCCTGCTGCTACAAGTCCAGCAATATGAGCCATATCAACCATAAATAATGCACCATTTTCATGAGCAATTTCAGCCATTAATTTAAAATCAATAATTCTTGAATAAGCACTTGCTCCAGCCACAACTAATTTTGGTTTAATAGTTTCAACTTTTTCTCTGAAATCATCATAATCAATCATTTCAGTTTCCTTAGAAACACCATAACTATAAAAATCATAAGTCTTACCAGAATAATTTACTGGAGAACCATGAGTCAAATGTCCTCCATCTGCTAAAGACATACCTAAAACCTTATCTCCAGGTTCTAAGAGTGCAAAATAAACAGCTGTATTAGCTTGTGCTCCACTATGTGGTTGAACATTACAATGTTCACATCCAAATAATTCTTTTAAACGATCTCTAGCTAAATTTTCAACCTCATCCACATAGACACAACCACCATAATATCTCTTACCTGGTAATCCTTCTGCATACTTATTAGTCAAAACTGAACCAGCTAATTCCATAATTTCTTCAGAAACAAAGTTTTCTGATGCAATCAATTCAATGTTATTTCTTTGTCTATTTAATTCTCTTTCAACACTTTCAAAAACTGCTGTATCTCTCATTATTCTTCTCCTTCAATCTTCATCATTTTTTCAATTCTTTGAACATGTCTACCACCTTCAAATTCAGTATTCAACCAGGCGTTCAATATTTCCACTGCTAAACCTTCACCAATCACTCTTTGTCCCATTGCTAACATATTGGCATCATTATGAGCTCTTGTTGCTTTAGCACTAAAAACATCATGACATAATGCACAACGAATACCATGAACCTTATTACAAGTCATAGACACACCAATACCTGTACCACATACGACAACACCTTTTTCGCATTCCCCCGATGCCACAGCACGTGCAGCCTTCACAGCATAATCTGGATAATCACAACTATCTTCATTGTAAGTACCAAAATCAACAACTTCATAACCTTGATTTTTCATTTCTTGAATCAAAACATTCTTTAAACGAAAACCACCATGATCACATGCAACCGCTATTTTCACTTCAATACCTCCTCGATCATTTCTTTACTTATTTTACCCTCACGCAATATTTTTACACGACCTTGACTCACATCTATTACAGTACTTGCAATATTGTCAGTCGTTTTACCATCTACTACCAATTCAATACGCCCATCTAATTGATCAAGTACTTCCTTAGTATTAGTGGTATTAGGATGATTGGATAAGTTAGCACTTGTTACAAGCATAGGGCCTGTATTCTTTAATAATGCTAAAACATAATCACTATCAGGAATACGTATACCTATCGTTGATAAACCATTCGTCATATAATCATCAACACTATCTTTTTTCTGAAACACCATCGTAATCATTCCAGGCATAAAAGCATCGATGATTTTTTTAGCGTCGTTACTTACAACAGCATATTTTTCTATTTCAGATTTATCACTAACCATTAACGTAATTGCTTTAGAATAATCTCTATTCTTAGCTTCCATTAAAGCATCAAGTGCTTGATGATCATTAAACTTAACGCCTACACCATAAACTGTTTCTGTTGGAAAAGATACAACTTTACCTTCTTGAATAGCTTGACATATTGTCTTTAAATCGTCAGATTTTATCACTTTTGTCACAATAATCACCCTTCGAGAGCTATTCTAACATAAAAATGAATAATTGAATACAAAAAAATAGAATTCAAGCGATATATGCTTGAATTCTACATTACTAATCATTCAATATATTAGCTGCTCCACTAGCAATAACTTCTTTATACCAATCATAAGATTTCTTCTTACTACGTTTATAAGTACCATTACCATAATCATCAACATCAACATAAATAAAACCATATCTCTTAGACATCTGATTGGTAGAATTACTAATTAAATCAATTGGTGCCCAAGTTGTATAACCCATAAGTTCTACACCATCTTCATATACTGCATTATACATTTCAATAATATGCTGTCTTAAATAATCAATACGATAATCATCATTAATAGAACCATCTGCTTCTACTGTATCTTTAGCTCCTAAACCATTTTCAACAACAAATAAAGGTTTTCTATAACGATCATATAAATCAACCAATGAAATTCTTAAACCAATTGGATCAATCTGCCAACCCCAATCACTAGAAGGGATATAAGGATTCTTTATAGCTGTTACAGTGTTACCAGTTGTGACATCTTTACCCTCTGTTTCTTTAGCCACACAACTAGAAGAATAATAGCTAAAGCTAATAAAATCAACAGGATAAGCTTTCATGATTCTTAAATCTTCATCAGTCATCTTGATATTAAATCCTTTATTCTTATACATTGATAATAAGTAAGCTGGATATTCACCATGAACCTGTGTATCACTAAAACAATAAATAGAACGCATTCTTTGTTGTTGTTCTAAGACATCTTCTGGTTTACAAGTATAAGGATAATAAGTAATTTTAGTTAGCATACATCCTACTTTAGCATCAGGAATATTATCATGTGTAATCTTAACAGCTAAAGCTGATGCGACAAATTGATGATGCATAGCTTGATAACACACTTCTTCAAATTCTTCTGGTTTAAATCTAGATTCAATCAATCCACCAGTCATAAATGGATGTCTAATAATTGAATCAATTTCATTAAATGTTAACCATAATTTGACTTTATCTTTATATCTCTTAGTTATCACATCCACATAATTTGTAAAGAAATCAATCGCTTTTCTATTATACCAACCATTATATTCAGTTACAAATGCTAATGGTGGTTCATAATGTGACATTGTAACTAATGGTTGCATACCATATTTTAGACATTCATCAAATACATCATCATAAAACTTCAAACCTTCTTCATTAGGTTCCTTTTCATCACCACGTGGGAAAATACGTGACCAGGCAATAGACATACGATAAACCTTAAATCCCATACCTGCAAGTAATGCAATATCTTCTTTATAATGATGATAAAAATCAATACCATGACGTTTTGGATAATAGACTTCATCATCACTATTCAATGCTTTTTCAATATCTTCATCAGTAATCTCACATAAACCATGTACATCTAAAAGATCACTCATTGACTTTGGATCTTTAAACAAAGCAACATCGGATACAGAAACACCTTTGCCACCTTCTTTCCAGCCACCTTCAAACTGATTAGCTGCAGTAGCTCCTCCCCATAAAAAATCATCAGAAAACTTCTTCATATATATCTCCTTTCAAATTCTTGTTATAAATATTTTATCAAGAATATGATTCTATTAAAAGAATTTTCAAAATTAGAAACAAACATATTTATTGCATTATGCAATTATGATATAATGTTTGCGAGGTGATAACATGGACGTATTAGAAACATCAAACTTTGAAGATATAATTTCAAATATACAGGACTTACATTTTTATACATTAGAACAAGAACTCATACAAAAATTAGGTATTAAATGTCTTAGTAATGATATTTTAAAAATTTTTGGTTTGTGTACAAAGAATAATCACTATAACAATGCTGCAGCTTTACTTGCTGATAATAATTCATTTAAAGGTATCGAATTAATAAGATATCGCAATAATATTCATGAAATATATTATCAACTCTTACCATGCTAAAATATGTCATTGATGAATACAGAAAGCATTATCAATACGAAGTAATCAGATCACTTGTTAGAGAAACTGTTGAAGAAATACCTGAAAAATTATTTTTAGATGCTATAACTTATGCTTTAGTGAATCATTCATGGAATAATAATCGTATTAAAGTAGATATGTTAAAAGATAAGATTAGAATAACTTATTGTATGAATAATCAATATTCCATCATCAGTAATCCTAATATATGTTTTTTATTATACAGATTGGGATATATCAAAAAGATTGATTCAAGAATATCTCAATTTGAAGATTATATCCAAAATGATTCATCTGTTATAATTATCTTATCCATAACATAATTTTTGTTGTCAGCGCAAATGCAACGAAGCGCCTTTCGTTGTGTTGCTTTAGCAAATTCATCACTTTAATCTATACAAATGATACTTAAAATAATATAATTCGTATGGGAGTTGATATAATGAAAGTTGTTGAAGGATATATGCCTTTTTTAGGTTATCAAACATATTATAGAATTGTAGGAGAAAATTCAAAGAAACCACCTATGGTATTATTACATGGTGGTCCTGGATCAGGTCATAATTATTTTGAAGTGTTAGATGTATTAAGTGAGTTAGATGATAGACAATTGATTATGTATGATCAAATTGGTTGTGGGAATTCTTATGTTGAAGGTAGAAATGATTTATGGAATAAAGAAACTTGGTTGGATGAATTAGAGGCTTTAAGAAGTTATTTACATTTGGATAAGATTCATTTGTTAGGACAATCTTGGGGTGGTATGTTGTTACTAGAGTATGTGTGCCATAGAAAAGCAAAAGATATTCAAAGTATTGTTTTATCGAGTACTTTACCTTCATCTGCTTTGTTGGCTAAAGAACAACAAAAGCTGATCCAACAATTACCACAAGACACGCAAGATGCGATTAACTATGCCACAAGTACGGGAAACTATAATGATCCAAAATATTTATCTGCCGAAAAAGAATATATGTTACTCCATTGTAGTGGTGAAGTAACAGAAGATTCACCCAAATGTTTAAAACGACCTATGAAGAAAAATAAAGATGTTTATGTCACAGCTTGGGGGCCTAATGAGTTTACACCTTTGGGGAATCTTAAAGATTATGATGTAACTAATGAATTAAAGAATATCACTATACCTACGTTTATTATCAGCGGTGAAAATGATCTTTGTACACCTGGTGTTGCAAGTTATATGCATGATCATATACCTAATTCTTCATGGGAATTGTTTAAAGATTGTAGACATATGTGTTTCGTAGAGGATAATGAAAAATACATAAAAGTATTAAAAAATTGGTTAAATCAAAATGATTAACCAATAAATGATCCTAAATATAAAAATAGTGGAACACATAATATGACAATAGTTACTATTAATCTAATCTTTATGACTTCTTTGTTCATACTATCACTCTTTTCCTAGATATTATATTACAATATTATTGTGAAAAATTTGTGAATTTGGTAAAAAAGTGTTATTATATTTTTCATAAGGATGTGGGATAAATGAAAAGACAAACAAAAGCAGGTTTAATCGTTGGAGGTGCTGCAGCTCTTTCAGCAGCAGCTGTATATGTTGCTAGTAATAAAGCCATTGATTTTGCTTATAAAAGAAATAAAAAAGAATATGAATTAGAAGATGATAAAAAAGAAAAATATATGCCTTGGATTAATAAACAAAGTTTTGAGGAATTAGAAATGATTACCAATGATGGTTTAAAATTAAAGGCTAAGTTTTTAAGGGCTCAAGAGAATACAAATAAGGTATTGATTGCGATTCATGGTTATCATACTTATAATATTTATGAGTTTGCTTATTATTTAAAGTTTTATCATGATTTGGGATTCAATGTATTAATGCCTGATAATCGAGGTCATGGTGAAAGTGAAGGCGATTATGTTGGTTTTGGATGGTTGGATCGTTTAGATTGTATTGAATGGATTACTAAGATGAAGTATTATTTCAATAATGAAGATCTTCAAATTGTTTTATTTGGTATATCTATGGGTAGCGCAACGGTATTGATGGCTAGTGGTGAAGAATTAATAGATGATGTGAAATGTATTATTTCTGATTGTGGTTTTACAAGTGTTTATGATGAATTGGAACATGGTATTGAAGAAACTAAGATGCCTAATTTCTTGTTGAAAACTGCTGTACCATTAAGCAAAAAACGTGTTGGTTATAATTTAAAAGAAGCATCTGCTGTAGAACAAGTTAAGAAATCTAAAACACCAACATTATTTATCCATGGTGATCAAGATGACTTTGTACCAACTTATATGGCTTATTCATTATATAATGCATGTCAAGCTGAGAAAGATTTGTTAATAGTAGAGGGTGCTGGACATGCTGAAAGTTATAAAACAAATCCAGAACTCTATCAAAAAACAGTGACAAATTTTATCAATAAATATGTAAATTAAAAATTCAGGTTACCCTGAATTTTTTTATGCCGTTGTCATTTGTTCCGTTGTTAATATCACGATAACAGCACCAATCACCGTTAATATAACACCAATCAATAATACTTGACTCACACCAATCGCATCCAACAAAACACCACCAACAAGATTAGCAAAAATACCAGCTAAAGTATTAGAAGTTGTTAAGAAAGATTGTCCCTTAACAATATCTTGCTTTGCTATCTTATCATTAACATAGGCAACAGATGCTGGCACAAACAAAGCATAAGCACCCATTTGGAATACTTGAGCTATATAAATCATAACCATACTCGTAGCAAAATATGTTAAAGCATGTTTTACAATAAACAATATCATTGATATTTTAATTAAGGTTCCACCATTAATCTTTTTACTCATATTATTATAGAAAGCCATAGTAGGTAATTCCAACATTGCAGCCAAGAATACTGCAATACCCATATCACTTTCTGTCCCACCAACAGGTGTAATAATTTGAATAAAATAATTATTAATAATTGTATGAGCAAAATAAACACATACAAAACCTAATAAGAAAACCACAAATTTTTTATACTTAATCGCAAATTGAAACAAGCTTAAAGAACTTTGTTCATCTTCTTCAATTGTCTCTTCTTCAACAATTTGTGCATCTTTAGGAACAACAAATCCATTAATAATTATAAACGATAAAGCAGTAAAAATAACATAAAAAACAGGTAAAATATCAGCATTAAACCATTCTACTACATAACCTAAAACAAGGGCTACAACCGCATAAGATACAGAACCCAAACCTCTAGCTAAACCATAATTAATCTTGATACCATATTTTTCAAAAACAAATGCCAAAGTATTTATCAATGGCGCAATAGAAGTAACCAAAGTAAAAGTAATTGTCACTAATGCAAAAATAAGTACTTGATTAGATGGTACAACAATCAATAATGCTGAACCAATAATCGCAATAATTAATATTGAAGTAATAATCTTTCTGATTTCAATTTCTTTATGCTGATCTGTAAAAGTCGCAATGGCTGGTTGCAAGAAAACTGACAAAACACTAATTAATGATAATAAAATACCTATCGTAGAATTATTAAAACCTTTACTTAATAAAAATACGGAAGCATATCCCATCATAGCTGCAAAAGCACCAAAGAAACATACTTGTGAAGCCATATACTTGGCACTTAAATTATTTGACTGATTCATAATCCAACTCCTTTTCGTAAACGATTACAGTTATTTTAACATACTTTTTTTTACATGAAAAATTTTTTCAGTATTTGTAAATAAAAAAGCTTAAAGATTAATCTTTAAGCATATTCACAACACTACGAATCATCACACCAGTAGCCCCTTTACCACCATGATCTGCAGTACCAGCAATATCTAAATGAATCCATTTTGTGTCTTCTTCAATAAATTGTTGCAAGAAACTTGCAGCAATTGAAGCACCACCTACTCTACCTATAGAGTTCTTAAAATCTGCACTATTTGATTTTATCTTATCCAAATACGCATTATCTAGTGGTAATCTCCAACCTTTTTCATCGCTATCTTTTAATACTTGATTAAACTTATGAAAGTATTCATCATTATTAGAGAAAACACCTGTATAAACGTCTGCAAGTGCCACTTCACATGCTCCAGTTAGGGTTGCTAAATCAATGATTTGATGCGCACCTAATTGTTGAGCGTAAGTCAAAGCATCACATAAAATGATACGTCCTTCAGCATCTGTTGAAAAGATTTCAACCGTTTTCTTAGATAATGTAATAATAACATCCTGTGGCTTATAAGCACTACCATTAATAAGATTTTCTGTTGTCGCAATAATACCATAAACATTCACATTAGCTTTGATATCTGCTAATATCTTTATAATACCTAAAACAGATGCAGCACCACACATATCATACTTCATGCCAAAACTATTACCTTTGATATTATAACCACCAGAATCAAAAGTAATCCCCTTACCTACGACTGCCTTGTAAGGTTGATTACTACCATGATTATATTTTAAAGCTAGCATATAAGCAGGTAAATCACTACCTTGATTAACTGCCAAAATGCCACCAGCACCCATTTCCTGTAACTTTTGATTATCTAAAATTGTTAATTCTAAATTATATTCTTTTGCTAATTGAATTGCTGCTTTCACAATATCTTTAGGTGTCATTAAATTAGCAGGTGTATCAGCCAATGTTCTTTCATAATTGATACCATTACCATAAGCTTCCCCTATTTCAATATCAGCTTGTACATTTTCCTGTGCTATAACATTAACTTCAATGATTTCTTTCGTATCATGACCAATCACATGTTCCTTATAGCTTGCATAAATATAACTTTCCACAAATAACTGTGTCACTTTATGAATATCAATCATATCTGTAGTTGCTCTTTTAGCATCAAAACTTGCAGGTTGTTTGATTTGTTGAGATACAGTGATAAAAGCATCTCTCATTTTAGCTGTTGTCATCTCTATAGACTTTCCTAAACCAATAAAGATAATTTTATCAAATGGATATTGACCTAAAGTATAGATAGTTGTTATTTGGTTCAACTTCTTATCAACAATCAAATTAATGTCATATCCCAATGTTTCAACAACTTTAGGACAGATATCCTTATCTTCATAAATAGGATAAATAATATCTTGTGTACTTTCATATATAAAACTGTAACTTGCTTGTTCCATAACTTCCTCCCATCGTCCATTATCCTAACACGATTACAGCAAAAAGTCATCAACAAATCATATTCCCAACCATTCAAACAATAGTGATTTCTTTTTAATATCAGTAGTCGATGAACAATAATTCACTTTTAATTCACCTGTTAAACTCTTCCCTTCACCATTTCCTAATATAATTGTATATATACCTTGATTATAAGTTGCATTATATTCATTTATATGATCAGCTAACACCTGATCAATATCATCCACACCTTCACTCCATGATTTATAATCTTCTAACAATTGATTTTTAATCGTATACATTTCTTTAATATCATCACTACTATTAGAATTAGCAATGATTTGATATTGTGGTATGCTGCTTTCAGCACTCACACTCATACATAACATCCCACATAATATGATAAATATAATCTTCTTCATGGTTTCACCTCTAAAAAAGTATATCCATTATATTTTACCTTATACAAAAACAGGAAGAATTTATCTTCCTGTATCCTCTGTAACACTTACTTTAACTGTTTGTATTTGCTTACAATTACCTATAAACATGCCTTTATCAATAATACAATCCGTATAATCTCTACCATGAGCTAATACGATATAATTATCATCAACTTTACGATTATGAGTTGGATCATAACTATACCATGTATCTTTATTGTATACTTCTACCCAGGCATGGGTTTCTCCTTCACCATACAACATGCCCGCAATATATCTTGCAGGATAACCTAATTTACGACATAAACCAACCATAATATGTGCATAGTCTTGACACACACCAGTACCTTGATTTAAAGCATCTTGAGCAGATGTCTGTATTGTGGTTGTTCCTTGTGCATAGGTCATATGATCATTGATTATTTGCATGATTTTCATCATTTGTTCGTCAAAAGATAATCCATAAATCTCTTCAGGATGTTCTATGGAATCTACTTTTGTAAGAGGTGTTTCATATCTGTAAAGTGGATGACAAAAATCAGGCTTTGGTGAAGAACAATCAACTTCAACAACTCCTTTAACTTGAAAACTAAAGTCACGATGTCTCATAATGGCATTGCCTGCTAAAACAAGATTACCAAAACCATCGGTAAATTTATTAATAGAATCTAAAGGATATACATAATAGTGGGTATCTATAACTTTTTGATAGTAATTATCTTGAGGTATGCAGCGTAATTGAAATTGCTGTTCCTTGACAAAATCACTAAATTTGAGGTCCATTTGATATTGGTATACCAGACGTTTCACTATTCAACCTCAAATAGTTTTGTTAATTGATCGATATTGTCTAAGCAATCCCATCGTTGTGCACTATCTTGTGATAAATGAATCGTTGTTAAACCTTCAAGATTATAATCTGATTGTAATTTTTGCACACGATTTTCCAGTTTTGCAGTTTGTTTAGCTATATCCTCTTTTTGATCCCCAAAACGATAATATAAATCTAATCTTTCTGCATATTTGCCACATTTCATAATATTTCTACAAGCTTCACTATCCACGTTATCATCTATACTTCCCCAAAATGAATATAAGTGATCCTTTACCCTTTGTAATTTTAAAGCAATTGCTTCTTTATCCCTTGTTTCTAATACCTTTAAAGGTAATTCAATATAACATAATGTATCACTACTAATTTCTTCTCTTAAGACAACTGCATTATCATAAGCTCTACTTAGATTAGAAATAATAGAATCAAAGTTTTGCTTATCAAATACATATCTTTCACAAAAATCATCAGAATCTTTATAATTATCAATAATTTCTAGTCTATTACAGAATGAATGAAAAACATTTTCATCTTGATCTATCATCATATCATAATATTCCATAAAGAATTCAATCGTTGAAAAAACACGTTCACTATAACGACCTAACCAATACAAATGGTTAGCTTTTTCTATTGTGATAATACCCATGTATCTTTAAATCCTCCTCCCTGTGATGAATTAACCACAAATGAATCTGGATTACGAGAAAATCTCGTTAAGCCACTAGCCCAAACTCTGGTCTTTTCACCACTTAATACAAATGCTCTTAAATCCGCTTTACGATAAACTTCTTTACCATTTTCATGAATTGGTAAATCAATAAAATCTATCACTTCTTGAGCAATAAAACGTCTAGGTTCTCTAGAAATAATATCTCTCCACTCTTGAAGTTTTTCTTCATCCATATCACTGCCAAATACAACACCATAACCACCTGCTTCAGATACATCTTTAATAACTAATTTTTCAAGATTTTCTAAAACATATTTTCTATCTTCTTCATAGAAAGGTAAATATGTTGGTGCATTATGCAATATTGGTTCTTCATGTAAATAATATTGAATCATCTTTGGAACAAAATAATAAATACCTTTATCATCTGCTATACCATTACCAGGTGCATTAATCAAAGCCACATTGCCTTCTCTATAAGCACTCATCAATTGTGGTACACCAATTAAAGATTCAGGTTTAAATGCTAATGGATCCAAATAATCATCAGAAATACGACGATATAATGATCCTACTTTGACCTTATAACCCAAATGATTCTTATAAAATAAAGTTGCATTTTCCACAAATAACTCCTGTGGAGTTGCAAGTGTTGCATGTGCTTTCTCTGCTAAATAAGAATGTTCAAAATAAGCTGAATTATAACGACCAGGTGTCAGTATAACATTAATACCACCCATATTCACATAATCCATAGTCTCTTCTAACATCTTTGCATAATCACGATTATCTCTAACATTATATGTTCTAAAGATATTCGGAGCTGCTCTACGCATCAAATCTCTAGCAATCATTGGATAAGATGCTCCTGAAGGAATACGTAAATTATCCTCTAGTACATACCAAGTACCATCTTTCGATTGTACTAAATCAATACCAGAAATATGAGAATAAATACCTTTTGGAGGTACCATTCCAATACAAGGTGATAAATAACCTGTAGAACTAAAAATAAAATCTTCAGGTATTACACCATCTTTAACGATTTGATAATCAGTATATATATCTTTTAAAAATAAATTTAAAGCATTAACCCTTTGTATCAATCCTTTTTCCAAGTAATCAAATTCATGACTTGGTATTATTCTAGGAAGGGTATCAAAGGGAAATAGCTGTTCATGGAAAGTATTGTTTTTGTATACGCCAAATTTAACCCCATAACGAGCAAGTAACTCATTAATACTCTCTTCTTGATTAATTAATTCGTCCATCTCATCATCCCCCTATTCTAAAAAATTATTGTTACAATAATTTTTTATCATTTTAGTATAC
>JAJQGQ010000112.1:3075-4002 GCA_021200395.1 Erysipelotrichaceae bacterium | reverse complement strand
AGTATACTTTTTATTATCTGTCAATATCCGATTCAATATTTGAAAAAATGAAAAAAAGTCTAATGCAAAGACTTTTTTAGAATAATGTACATAAAATTGGAATTGTTATAAAGGATGCTATGGTTGTAATAAAGATACCTTTAGCCGCTAACTTGGTATCACCACCATATTGATTAGAAAACATAATAGCACTAGTTCCTACTGGCATGGCTAATACAACAACAGTGATTCCTAAAATAAGTGAATCTTTAATAAATAATTGTAATACATAAAAACAAATCATAGGAATAATTATTTGTTTAATAACCATATATGGATATAAACGATATTCATTGAATATCTCTTTGATAGGCATTGATGCAAGCGATGCCCCAATGAGCATCATAGCTAATGGGGTTGTCACATTCCCCACACTTTGGCATGTATCTAATAAAACTCCTGGTAATTGGTTTTCTGTTAAGAATAATACCAATGCTATTAATGAAGCTATCATTGCAGGTGATATCATTTGTTTTGGATTGAATTTAACTGTTTCTTTCTTCCCTAAAGTAATCAAATATATCCCTAGAGAATAAACAAAAATATTAAAAACCATATTGAATAATGAACATAAAAATACCGCTTCTTCACCAAAGATTGTTCTAATGACAGGATAGCCCATAAAACCTATATTAGAAAACACAGTCATAAACATATATAACCCCGCGTCTTCTTTATTGACTCTAAGAATTTTATTGAGAATCCAAGCCATAACTGGCAAAATACAATATAAAACAACTGCGATTCCTAATACATAAAAGATGGTACTTTTAGAATATGTAGATTCTGATGAAACAGATCCTAAAATTAAACAAGGTGTCGTAACAGATAATATTAAGTTAGTCAACTTTCCTTGCATTTCATCATCTATAATATTCATTTTATAAC
>JAJQGQ010000112.1:0-3065 GCA_021200395.1 Erysipelotrichaceae bacterium | reverse complement strand
AAATTATAAGAATTAATAATAATATAAGCATCTGATTAATAACTTGTGTTAAGTTCATAAATAATCCCCCTCAAAAAAGGATTATATCTTAAAATAGTATAAAATCAATATTTTCTTCATTTATTCCTCTATCAAAAAAGTCGTTTTACAACGACTCATGATTCAATATAAACTTTTCAATAATTTCAGCAATTGCATCTTCATCATTAGTGCCACTTGTTATATAGTCACATTCCTTTTTCATATCTTCTACAGTATTCGCTACACCAATACCTAAACCAGCAACTTTAATCATAGATAAATCATTATAATTATCTCCTACAGCTATTGTTTCTTCAATAGGTATATTTAATAAGCTTGCTAGGGAAACAAGTCCAGCTCCTTTATTGACACCCTTATGATTAAACTCAATATAACGATTAGAAGAATAACTGACATCAACATCTTGAGTAATATCTTTAAGTTCTTCTTCAATTTGATTTAAATATGAATAATCAGTATTCATATACAATACTTTGACAATATCCTGACCTTTAAGAAAATCTAAATTCTTATCAAATATCTCAGTTACTTCCATACGATTTGCTAAATAATCAATCTCTTCTTGAACATAATTATAAGCATAAACCATATCTTTTGTATACACATGAATACATACATCATAATCTAAACCTCTTTTATATAATTCACACGCTAATTCATAAGATATACCTTCAAAATGTAATAACTTATCACCTTTATTTTCAGTAATAGCTCCACCATTATAAGATATCACATACTCATTTTCTTTATCTAATAATCCTAACTCTTCTAAAGTATCACTAACTGAATTATAACCTCTACCTGTAGCAGGCACAAACTTCACACCCATTTCGCTTGCTTTCTTAATAGCTTCTATATTCTTCTTAGAAATACTTCTATCCATACTTAACAATGTTTCATCCAAATCACATGCAATTAATTTATACATCTTATTCACTCCCATACATCTAATTTTTTATCTTTCATATAATATATTCTATCTTTTTCTCCAATTTCTCTAATAACCTTACAAGGTACACCATATGCTACAACATTTTCAGGTATATCATGTGTTACAACGCTACCTGCACCAATCACACTATTTTCTCCAATATGAACTCCAGGTAATATTTGTACCCCTGAACCGATCCAAACATTTCTATCAATATGAACCTCACTCGTATAAACATAATGATGTTCTCTTAATATTGGTAATATTGGATGTCCTGCTGTCGCAATCACAACATTAGGTGCTATCATACACTGATCACCTATATAAATATCCCCATCATCTACTAGTGTTAAATTAGAATTACAATATATCCCATTTCCAAAATGAACATGTTTGCCACCCCAATTCGCATGAAATGGTGTTTCAATATGACAACCTTCACCCATAGATGCAAACATTTGTTTTAATAGCTCCAGTTTCTTATCGTTTTCTGTTGGTCTTGTTTGATTATATTCATACAATAATTCCTGATAATGTTGTTGATCATCCATGATTGAAGGATCATCATAATGATATATCAACCCCTCTTCTCGTCTTTTACAATTATCCATAGCTGTCCTCCTTTTATCAATATTGTATATTATTTATAGTGTTAATTCCTTTGAAATACGCTATAATATTATCAAAATCGTATTTAAGGAGTGATTTTCATGAATCCATTAACAATCCATAACGATGCATCTGAGAGTTTACATTACAACTATGAAGGTTTTCCAGTTTATGCTAAAACTGATGAATTATATCGTTATGGTTATATAGCATTATGTCATTGGCATCCTGACTTAGAGTTTATATATATTGTCAAAGGTACTATGGATTATTTTATAAATGGTAAAACTATTCGTTTAAATCAAGGTACTGGTGTGTTTGTCAATAGTAAAAGATTACATTATGGTTTTTCTAATGAAAAGAATGAATGTACTTTTATTGCAGTTGTAATTCATCCTAGTATCTTTGAGATATCTTATCAAAGTAGTAATCTCATGCAAAATAAGTTTGGCTTTGAAAACGTTGATTATATTGTCTTGTATTCGCATGTTCCTTGGCAAAAAGATGTTATTAATCAAATGTTAAAGTTACATGATGATATGATAGCTAAGCAAAGACCTTTACAGTTATTGGGCGAAGCCGTATTACTTATTGATAGTATATCTTTACATATTGATGATATCAAACAAGAAGATATTGATAATCATGATCAAATAGCTTTTTTAAATATGACAGGTTATATTCATCATCACTATGATGAAAAGCTATCCATTGAAGATATCGCAAAGTCTGGTTCAATCTGTCGCAGCAAATGTTGTCAATTATTTAAAAGATTTGTGAAACAATCACCTAATGACTATTTAATACAGTATCGTTTAACGAAAAGCTGCGAACTATTAAGAGATACTCACTTATCAATGACAGAAATAGCTATGCTTTGTGGTTTTCAAACATCCAGCTATTTTGCTTCAGTATTTAAAAAAGAATTCAATCAAACACCTAAAGAATATAGAAAACAAAATCAAAAAATATATCATTGAATTGTCTAAATCCCTATGATATAATAATTGCAGAGAGAAATGATCGTTTCCGCGCTGACATTTCTTGTTATTGTCAGATTAGGAACGACAACAATAAAAGTATTCCTTTTATAGGGAATACTTTTATTTTATTCCATAAAAATGGAATAATAATGCTATTAAAGTATATATTAAAAGCAATCATAATCAATTAGCTACTGATAAACAATTAAATGTGCAGCAACCAGCTATTAGTAAAGTATTAAAAAGAAGCTATTACTTTAATATAGAAAATTACACTATTATTTGTCACTACTATAAATTTACTTTAACATATATTTATGTGATTATCCGTAAAAGCCAAAAAAATACGGACAATTTATTAATACTAGGATTGACAAATTGTAATAAATAAAGTACACTTTAATTAAGTAAATGTCCGTAAAAAACATAAAAATACGGATAAAACATTAAATATAGTGGAGGCTCTTATGATTTTAAATTATCAACAATGCATAGAATTA
>JAJQGQ010000130.1 GCA_021200395.1 Erysipelotrichaceae bacterium | reverse complement strand
ATAGATAACGATAAAGAAATAGTAGATGCTATATTAAAGAATAAAGTATTAAATATTGAATGTTAAAAACGGACTTAGTCCGTTTTTCCATATGCTTGACAAGTTTTTATAAATTTTAAAGCTAAAGGTGTTAAATATTTATTTTTATGATAAATAATATGATAATTTCTTTCAGTATGTAATTCATCGATAGGAATTGTTGTGATACGTTTATCATCTAAGGCTGGTTTAATAAGTAGATAAGGTAATGTAGAAATACCAAGATTATTTTCTACAGCACGAATAATCGCTTGTGTAGATGTACTTTGCCAGGATGGTTTAATATTTAATTGATGGGATATAAAGATACTATTAACTAACTTATAAACAGAACTTCCTTCTTCACGCATGATGAAATTTTCATCTTTTATATCTTCTAATGTTGGATGCTCTAATTGGGTTAAAGGATTATCAGGAGAACAAATCGTATAGAGATGATCTTTCATAAATGGTATTTTGATAATGTCATCCTTAATTGGATCGGTTTCAATAATCGCTAAGTCAATATCATTTTGATAAATAGCTTGTTCAATATATTGTGAGTTATTGACGGTGATATGAAAATGAACATTGGGATATTGATTTTTAAAGTATTTTAAAATATCAGGTAATATATAATTACCAATTGTAATGGAACTACCAATCTTTAATTCCATAGAAACACTGTGCATCATGTTTTCTTCCATTTCATCATATAAATCAATTACATGTTTAGCATATTGATAATATGTATGAGCAGTGTTAGTAGGATAGAGATGTTTATCAATACGATCAAATAATTTGGCATTGTAGTGTTCTTCAATTTCTTTAATCGCTAAAGAAATTGAAGGTTGAGCAATATATAATTCCTTAGCTGCTTGTGACATGTTTTTGGTTTCATAAACTTTAATAAATATTTGTAGATGTCGTAGATTCATAGGTCCTCCATATATAATAAAAATCTTATAATAATAATATTTTTATTATAAGTCAAGGTGTGTTATGATGGCTTTGGGTGAGAAATATGGATAAAAAATCATTATTAAAATTATTTATATCAACATTTTATTTAAGTGCTTTTACATTTGGTGGTGGCTATGTCATAGTGACACTCATGCGTAAAAAGTTTGTGGATGAATATCATTGGATTGATGAAGATGAGATGCTTGATTTAGTAGCAATTGCTCAATCAGCTCCTGGAGCTATTGCAGTCAATGGAGCTATTGCGGTAGGTTATAAGTTATCAGGTGTTATTGGAGTGATTGTAAGTGTTATTGGAACAATATTGCCACCATTTATGATTATTACAGTGGTGTCATTATTTTATGAAGCGTTTAGAAGTAATTTGTATATTTCTTTAATGCTTGAAGGCATGCAAGCAGGGGTAGCTGCAGTGATAGGATCAGTTGTTTATGAAATGGCATCAGGTATAGTGAAAGAGAAGAATATACTTTATATCATTATTATGATAGCTTCTTTTATTGCAGCTTATTTTCTCAATATTAATGTTATTTATATTATTATTGTATGTTTACTTATTGGTTTGATTCAGGGGAGGGTGTCAAAATGATTTATCTAGAACTATTCTTGAGTTTTCTACAAATAGGAGCATTTAGTTTTGGTGGTGGTTATGCTTGTTTGCCGCTTATTCAAAAACAAGTGGTAGATGTGCATCAATGGCTGACTATGGGTGAACTAACTGATTTAATAACGATATCACAAATGACACCTGGACCGATTGCAGTCAATTCTGCCACTTTTGTAGGTGAAAAAATTGCAGGAGTACCTGGAGGCGTGGCTGCCACATTAGGATGTATTTTACCTTCACTTATATTAGTTAGCATCATTGCTTATTTCTACTTAAAATATCGTCATTTAGATTTTTTACAAAGAATATTAAAAACATTGAGGCCAGCAGTGGTTGCTATGATTGCATCATCTGGACTCACTATTTTATTGAGTGCTTTATTTGGTGATGTTATTATATTTAGTAATTTAAAAATTTATATGTTGATTATATTTGGGGTATGTTTGGTCTCATTAATGAAATATAAGATGAATCCTATAATGGTAATGCTGCTAGCAGGCGTATTGAATTTGGTGTATAATATGGTTATATGAAAGGAGAATTTATATGTATACGTATTTTCCAAGTTGTAATTTTACCAGAGCTTCTATGAAAACAGCGATTAAAGTTAGACAATATTTTAAAGAAAGAATGAATGTGGGAGGTTGTTGCCTTCATGATTGCAAAACATATAGTGATGATGATATTGGTATAATTGTTTGTCAAAGATGTCGTCAGGAATTCGAGCCTAAATTGAATGTTATTTCAATATGGGAATATTTAGATCAAGATGAAAGCTTTGTATTTCCTGATTATCATGGGATAAAAATGAATATACAAGATTGTTATAGGGATAGAAATCATCCTGAAGTTCATGAGGCGATGCGTTCTATTTTAAAGAAAATCAATGTTGATTATATAGAAATAGAAAATAATAGAAAAAATGCAGATTTTTGTGGAACACTTTATTGTCAACCTAAATCAGATGCCTTAAAAGCTGAAGTTGCAAAGTATCCTAATACGGAAACTCTTAATTTACCTGAAGAATTGAAAGAAGCTTTAATGAAAGAACATGTAGCCCAATATACAGAAGAATATATTGTATGTGATTGTAATCGTTGTTTAAAAGGTATTCAATTAGGTGGAGGTAAAGGAATTCATTTATTAGATTTAGTGTTTGGAGATGGTACATTATGAAATTAACAGGAGATGCCAATCATCAATATATTAAAGATCATATAGATAGTATTCAAAGCCAGTCCATGTTTGAATATGATATATTAGAGCATCCAAAATGGACAAAAGGTAATGATGATACTTATGTTAGTATAGTCTTAAAAGATTTTGACAAAGAACATTTAACAGAATTAACTCTATTATCAGTATGCTCCTTAGCGGCTTTAATGGAACATTATCGTGTTGTACCTCAATATCAATATCCTAACAATCTTTTAAATAATCACCAACAAATAGGTATGATAGATATCGAAGAATTAGATGAACATACTTATATTATTGATTATTATCTACATGTCAATGCAACCGATCAAATGTCTTTAAAAACAGCTAGTAAAAAACGCTTTAAAATCAAAAGCCCAGCAGTATTAGTACAAACATATTTTAAAGTCTATTATCATTTTTATGAAACCCAGGATTTCCATCAAGTGATTGAATATACTAATACATTAGCTTATTACCAAGGTAGCAAGGAATATCAAGGAAGTATACATACATTTTCACCAATGGATGAACATGGATTTGTAACAATGGATAATGATTATATCAGTATTTTAGATTTTGAATAATCATATTTTTTGACAATAGTATTTTCATATTATATAATAT